>DATIUK010000244.1:0-6051 GCA_035466885.1 Casimicrobiaceae bacterium | reverse complement strand
CGGGGTGCCGTGAGCCCGCCGGACCGCTCCAAGGGCGAACGCCGGAGTGCGCAGCACGAAGGTATTCCAGCGAGCCGGGCGCCGGCCGCCGGCGATGGCCGTCGCGCTCGCTCCACGCGGCAGCCGGCCTCGTGCTCGCCCTCGCGCTGCTCGAGCCCGCGCCGGGCGCCGGCATCGGGCAGGCCGACCTGCTGCCGGCCGAGCGTGCGTTCGAGTTGAGCGTCGAACCCCGCAGCGGCAGTGCGGTAACCGCGCGCTTTGCGATCGCCGACGGCTACTACCTGTACCGCGACAAGCTCGCGTTTGCGGTCGATGGGGGCGCGCTGGCGTCGCCGCCGCGCGTGCCGCCCGGCAAGGCCAAGGACGACCCGAACTTCGGCCGGGTCGACATTCATACGGGCGCGCTCGCCGTCGACCTGCAGTTCGATCGCGATCGCGCCGGCGAGACCGTCCGGGTGGTCGTGGAGTCGCAGGGCTGCGCCGAGGGTCGCGTCTGCTACCCGGCGCAGCGGCAGGTCGTCGCCGTCACGCTGCCCAGGCCCGGCGAGCGGCCCGGGCCGCCGGTCGAGGCCGCGCCCAGGAAGAAGTCGTGGTTCAACTGACACATCGCATGAACTGCTGGCAAGCCGCATGTCGATAGCGAGCGCTTACTTATGAGTGCGGATCGAGGGCATCGCCGGCGCTGGCTGCGCGGGGGCGTCGTCGCGCTGGGTGGCGTCCTGGCCGCGGGCGTCGGGATCTACCTTGGCCAGCGGAGAACGGCGACCGACGGTGCCGGGCAGCCGGCCGCGGCCCTGCTCGCGATCGGTTTGCCGGACGTCGAGGGCCGCGAACAGGCACTGGGCCAGTGGCAGGGCAAGGTGCTGGTCGTGAATTTCTGGGCGACCTGGTGCGCACCGTGTCGGGAAGAGATGCCCGAGTTCGTCCGCGCCCAGGCCGAGCTCGGTGGCAAGGGGCTTCAGTTTGTCGGCATCGCCGTCGATCAGGCCGACAAGGTCCGGCAATTTGCCCAGGACATCGGCATCAATTATCCGCTGTTGATCGGCGGTTACGGAGCGATGGAGTTGTCCAAATCGCTGGGAAACAAGCTGATGGCATTGCCGTTCACGGTCATCGTCAACCGCGCGGGAGTTGTCGCCCACACCCAGCTCGGCCCGCTCCGCGATGCGCAATTGCGAATGATCGTGTCTCAATTGCTTTGATTTTGCTCTGAATTATCGCTAACGCGCATTCGCTTCCTGCTGGCGCAGGCTGGGCTCGGGGCCGTTGTCCTGCCGGCGAGGTGCGTCTGCATCGGCTCCGTCGAGCGTCCGCGGCGAGCGTCCGTCCGGGTCACCGGGCGCGGGACTCATTGTTGCAATCAGCGGTGATCGCTGGACAATCTGCGCCCAACTGCGTCAAACTCCACGCTTCAAAGTTATCGGGCGAAGAGTGTCCGCGAGCGTCGCCACGGATTGGCGCCGTAGCCGCGGTCGGGAGTCGAAGCGCGTCGGGCATTGCCCCGTCGCCTGCCGTGCGGGCCGCAACGGCCTCACGCAGCGGACCCGAAGAGCACTTTCTGCCGGCGAGGTGAGGACATGGATCTGCGCAAGCTGAAGACGCTGATCGAGCTGGTCGAGAACTCCGGCATCGCGGAACTGGAAATCGAGGAAGGCGAGGAGCGCGTGCGCATCACCCGCGCGGTCGCGGCGGGTGCCCAGGCGATGCTGGTCGCGGCACCCCCGGCAGCGCCGATCCAGGTGCAGGCGGGCGCGCCGGCCGCCGCCGTGCCGGCGCCTGTCGCGCCGCCCCCCGAGCCCGAAGGCCATCTGGTCAAGAGCCCGATGGTCGGCACGTTCTATCGCGCCGCCTCGCCCGGGGCCAAGGTGTTCGTCGAGATCGGCGATACGGTCCAGGTCGGCGATCCGCTCTGCATCATCGAAGCGATGAAGCTGATGAACGAGATCGAGGCCGACCACGCGGGCGTGGTCCGGGAGATCCTGGTCGAGAACGGCCAGCCGGTGGAGTTCGGCCAGCCGCTGGTCCGTCTCGAATAGAGCGCGCGGCAAGGTCCCGAATTGGCTCTGCGCGCTCCTTCCTCGGCGGTCGTCGCCAAGAACCCGAACCAGCTGTTCGGCAAGATCCTGATCGCCAACCGCGGCGAGATCGCGCTGCGCGTGCAGCGCGCCTGCCGCGAGCTCGGGATTCGGACCGTCGTCGTGCACTCCGAGGCCGACCGCGACGCCAAGTACGTGCGCCTCGCCGACGAGTCGGTGTGCATCGGACCGCCGGCGTCGGCCGGCAGCTACCTCAACATCCCGGCCATCATCGCCGCGGCCGAAGTCACCGACGCGCAGGCGATTCATCCGGGCTACGGGTTCCTGTCCGAGAACGCGGACTTCGCCGAGAAAGTCGAGCGCTCCGGATTCGTCTTCATCGGGCCGCGACCCGACACCATCCGCCTGATGGGCGACAAGGTGAGCGCCAAGGCGGCGATGTTGAAGGCGGGGGTGCCCTGCGTTCCCGGCTCCGAGGGTGCGCTGCCCGAGGACCCGAAGGAGATCGTGCGCATCGCGCGGGCGATCGGCTACCCGGTGATCATCAAGGCGGCCGGCGGCGGCGGCGGACGCGGCATGCGGGTCGTCCACACCGAGGCGGCGCTCATCTCGGCGGTGGCGCTGACCCGTGCCGAGGCGGATGCCGCGTTCGGCAACCCGATGCTCTACATGGAGAAGTTCCTGGGCAATCCGCGGCACATCGAGATCCAGGTCCTCGCCGACGAGCACAAGAACGCCGTTTACCTGTTCGAGCGCGACTGCTCGATGCAGCGCCGGCACCAGAAGATCATCGAGGAGGCTCCGGCACCGGGGATCTCCGCGCGCGCGCTGCTGCGCATCAGTGAGCGCTGCGCCGACGCCTGCCGCAAGATTTCCTACCGCGGCGCGGGCACCTTCGAGTTTCTGTACCAGGACGACGAGTTCTTCTTCATCGAGATGAACACCCGGATCCAGGTCGAGCATCCGGTGACCGAGCTCATCACCGGGATCGACCTCGTCCAGGAGCAGATCCGCGTCGCCGCGGGGCAGAAGCTCGCCTTCCGACAGCGCGACCTCGTCAAGCGCGGCCACGCGATCGAGTGCCGGATCAATGCCGAGGACCCGTTCACGTTCGTGCCCTCGCCCGGGCGCATCACGGCCTGGCACCCGCCGGGGGGGCCCGGGATCCGCGTCGACTCGCACGTCTACGCCAACTACTTCGTGCCGCCCTACTACGACTCGATGATCGGCAAGGTGATCGCCTACGGCGACACGCGCGAGCAGGCGATCGCCCGGATGCGCATCGCGCTGTCGGAGATGGTCGTCGAGGGCATCAAGACCAACATCCCGCTGCACCAGGAGCTGCTGCAGGACGACAAGTTCGTGCGCGGCGGCCTGTCGATCCATTACCTCGAGGACCGCCTCGCCAAGCGCAAGGCGGCGCTCTGACGGCATTGCCCGGCCGCGCGCCGCGAGCTCCCGTGTCCTATCGCACTTTCGTCTTCCGGGCCGGCGCTGCCGACGCCGACGCCTGGGGCGACGCGTTGCTCGAGGCCGGCGCGCTGTCGGTCGACCTCGCCGACCCCGACGCGCAGACGACGGCCGAGCACCCGCTGTACGGCGAGCCGGGCGAGGCGGCCGACCCACGCTGGCCGGTGTGCATGCTGACCGCCCTGTTCGACGGCGCCGCCGACGTCCCGGCGGCGGTGGCCGCCGCCGCCGCGGCCGTGGGGCGGCCGGTGCCGCCGGGGCGGAAGGCGGAGGTGCCCGATGCGGATTGGGTGCGCCTGACGCAGGCACAGTTCGCGCCGATCCGCGTCGCCGACGGGCTCTGGATCGTGCCTTCGTGGTGCGAACCCATCGACCCGGCCGCGCTCAACCTCGTCGTCGATCCCGGTCTCGCGTTCGGGACGGGCTCCCATCCGACGACCCGTCTGTGCCTGCAGTGGCTCGCGAGCGGGCTCCGGGCCGGGGAATCGGTGCTCGACTACGGCTGCGGCTCCGGAATCCTGGCGGTGGCGGCTGCGCGCCTGGGCGCCGGCACGGTCGTGGGTACCGACGTCGATCCGCAGGCGATCGCCGCCAGCGTGGCGAACGCCGCCGCCAACGCGGCGAACGCGTGCTTCCTGCTGCCCGGGGACCTCGCCGCGGGCGCGTTCGATCCTTTCGACGTCGTGGTGGCCAACATCCTGACCAATCCGCTGCGCTTGCTGGCGCCGGCGCTCGCAGCGCGGGTGCGCCCGGGCGGCCGGATCGTGCTCTCCGGCATCCTGGAGCCGCAGGCGGCGGACGTCATCGCCGTGTATCGCGATTGGTTTAAGATCGGAGTCTGGCGCGCCGACGACGGATGGGTCGCGCTGGAGGGAGTCCGGACCGGCGACACGACGGCGTGACGTCCGGCGCCCCGGAGGGCTCTCCGCCGGCCGCCGGAAGCCGCGGAGCGCTGCGGACCGAGCGACCACCGGACACCGTCGCTTTGCCGTCGAGACTTCCGTCCTCGCACCCCACTTGCCCGATGCCCGAAGAAAAATACACCCGGTGTCCCGGCTGCCGGACGATCTTCCGGGTGACCGACCAGCAACTCGCGCTGCGCGGCGGTCAGGTCCGCTGCGGCCACTGCAAGAACGTCTTCGACGGCAACGCCGAGCGGATCTCGCTCGCGCCCCGGCCCGTGTTCGAGGAGCCCTTCCACGACGAGACCCTCTACGGCCCGCCGACGGTGACACTGCGCAGTTCCCAGGCGCTGGAACCGGTGCCGTCGGCGCCTGCGCCGGAATCGGTGCCGCCCGAGGCGATCGTGCCGGAGCCGCCGGCGGCTCCGGCGAAGCCCGCCGCAGCACCGGAGGCGGGCACCGGGAATGTGGACGGGCCGGCGTGGGTCGAGCCGCCCGACGAACCCGGCAGCGTCGACGCGCCGTTGCCGGAGCGCGAGGCCGGACCGGAGGTCGATTACGCGGAGCGCTTTTCGCGTCCCCGCCGGACGCGTTTCAAGGGCCTCTTCGACAAGCTGGCCGTGCTCGCGCTGCCGCTCTTGCTGCTGGCGTTGATCGCGCAGGCGGCGTTCCACTTCCGGGACGCGCTGGCCGCCCACGTGCCGGCGACCAAGCCGACGCTGGTCAAGGCGTGCGCGCTGCTGGGATGCAGCATCGGCCCGCTGCAGGAGGCGAGCGGCCTGTCGATCGACGCATCGGACCTGCAGGCCGACCCGGCCCATCGCGGACTGCTGATGCTGACGGCGACGCTGCGCAACCGGACCGGCGTGTTGCTCGCGTATCCCTACCTGGAGCTGACGCTGACCGATGCGCAGGACCAGGTCGTCGTGCGGCGGGTCCTGCTGCCCGCCGATTACGTCGGCGGGGGAGCCGACCTCGGTGCCGGGATTCCGGCGGAAACCGAAGTCCCGGTCAAGCTCTTCATCGATGCCAGTGCGACGACCCAGGCCGGTTACCGCCTGTACGCGTTCTATCCCTGACGCGCCCGGGCACCAACGCACCATTTCGGCGCGATCGGCCTGTGTCCGAGCGTCAGTGCAACATATTGAGTGTATTACGTTTTTGTTGTCGCCCAACTCTGGCGGTGCTTGCCGAATGGTTGCCGTTGCGGCAATCCCGGGGTTATGGCGCGCCGCAACATCGGCGGTTTCCCAGTATCGTCAAGCCTTGAACCGTTTTGGTGCGCAATGTCCCCGGAATGCATTGAAACGGTGCGTTTCGTTTTCCGCGAAGACCCCAATGGCGACGTTTGGCGTTAGCAAACAGCGGGTTCGGGGTCGCGTTTCTATGGCATAGTTCTCGCTAAAGCCTTGTCTGTCGTTTTGCACTGCAACGTCCCCCCTTTCGATTCCAGGTCCCTCAGGAGAACGCAATGACTACGCCTGCCGACGTCCTCAAGATGTTCAAGGAACATGACGTCAAGTTCGTCGACCTCCGCTTCGTCGACACCCGCGGCAAGGAACAGCACGTGTCGGTGCCGGTGAAGCAGTTCGACATGGGCAAGTTCGAATCCGGCCACGCCTTCGACGGCTCGTCGATCGCCG
>DATIUK010000243.1:0-10579 GCA_035466885.1 Casimicrobiaceae bacterium | reverse complement strand
CGTCGTCGACCTCCTGCCGCAGTTCGTTGATGGTGTCGGGGGGCGCAACGGGCACGGCGAGCACAAGTCGCGCGGGGTTGCGGCGGCGCAGGCCCTTCAACGCAGCGAGCATCGTCGTGCCGGTGGCGATGCCATCGTCGACGACGATTGCATCGGCCATGGCGGTGTCCTCAGGCGGAAGGCGTCAGCAGGCGGGTGCGCCGGTCGTGCGCGACGAGCTTCAGCACCGCGGTCGACGCCAGGCGTGAGCGCACGCCTTCGGCACGCGAGGTGAGCACGATCGGGGCGCGCGTGCCCAGCACGATGCCCGCCGAGTCGGCGCCGGCGAGGTACTGCAGCTGCTTCGCCACCATGTTGCCCGCCTCGAGGTTGGGGACGAGCAGGATGTCGGCGACGCCGGCCACCGCCGACACGATCTTCTTGGTGCGCGCGGCCTCGACCGAGATCGCGTTGTCGAAAGCGAGCGGCCCGTCGATGATGCCGCCGATGATCTGCCCGCGGTCGGCCATCTTGCACAGCGCGGCGGCATCGATCGTGCTCGGGATCTTGGGATTGATCGTCTCCACGGCGGAGAGGACGGCGACCTTCGGCTTGGCGATGCCGAGCACGTGGGCGAGCTCGATCGCGTTCTGGCAGATGTCCGCCTTGACCTCGAGGTCCGGCTCGATGTTGATCGCGGCGTCGGTCACCATCAGGAGGCGCGGGTAGGTGGGCACGTCGAGGACGAACACGTGCGAGATCCGCCGCGCGGTGCGCAGGCCGGTCGCCGAGGGCACGACGGCCGCCATCAGCTCGTCGGTGTGGAGGCTCCCCTTCATCAGCGCCTCGACGTGGCCGGCCCGGGTCATTTCCACCGCCTTCATGGCGGCGGCGTGGCTGTGCTCGACTGAGACGATCTGGAACTGCGAGATGTCCATCCCCTCGGCGCGCGCGACGGCGCGGATCTTCGCCTCGGGGCCGATCAGCACCGGCACGATCAGGTTCGCCCGCGCCGCTTCGATCGCGCCGCCGAGCGAAGCGCTGTCGCAGGGGTGCACGATCGCGCAGGTGACCGGGGGCAGCTGGTCGCAGCGCTTCATCAGCTTGCCGAAGCCGTCGTTGCGCCGCAGGATGATCTGCGGCGTGGCGAGGTCCTTGTACGCGATGCGCTTGGTCGGCGCGGAAATCGTGATCATGCCGTCGATCAGCGCGTCGCCGCGCTGGTTGCGGCAGGTGACCTCGAACTCGATCCGATGCCCCTGCTTGTGCTTGAGCTTGGCGGCTACCGTGGCCGTCAGCGTGTCGCCGATGTAGCAGGCGCCCGAGTAATGCAAGTGGGTGCTTACTATCGAGCTTCCCGGCCCCGGGAGACGACGATTCAGCAGCCCGGCGACCATGGCGACCGCCGCCGCCGCCTGCGCCGACGGGCGGTCGTCGGGGTCCTTCTCGTCCAGGTGGTAGCCGTCGACGTCGCCGGCCGCCAGTGCGAGCGCCTCGATGTCGGTCGCCGTCAGCGTCCGCGTGCTGGTCTCCGACTGGCCGATCGCAATCTCGTCGTACGTACGGTTCGTGAAGTCGCTCATCCTGGGCCTCCGATGCGGAAAAGCCGCTCACCTGCGCAACGCATGTTGCGCCGCAACATGATACCGCGACGCCAGGCGCCCTGACAAAAAAGGGCCGCCGGAGCCGCCCTTTTCGATACCGCGCGTGCCTGCCGGTCGCCGGTCAGGCGCGGTGCTTCAGCTTGCGGATCGCCTCGAGCTGCGCGAGCGCGCCGGCGAGCTCGGCCTCCGCCTGCGCGATCTCCTCGCCGGAGGTCTTGTTCTGCATCGCTTCCTCGGCCGCCTTCTTGGCCTCGAGCGCCGCCACCTCGTCCAGGTCCCTGGCGCGGATCGCCGTGTCGGCGAGCACCGTCACGTGATGCGGCTGGACTTCGAGGAAGCCGCCCTGGACGAAGACGAATTCCTCGGCCTCGGCGCCCGGCAGCTTCATCCGCACCGCCCCGGGCTTGATCTGCGTCAGCAGCGGCGTGTGCCCCGGCAGGATGCCGAGCTCGCCGACGACGCCCGGCAGGACCACGAACTCCGCCGGACCGGAGAAGATCAACTCCTCGGCGCTGACGACGTCCACTTGGATGGTGTTGGCCATGCTCTCCCCGCTGGTTCGCCGCGGCCGGACCTGCCGGCGACGCGCCTGACCGTTGCGACGCCTACTGCAGCGTCTTTGCCTTCTCGAACGCTTCCTCGATCGTGCCGACCATGTAGAACGCCTGCTCGGGAAGGTGATCGCACTCGCCGTTGACGATCATGTTGAAGCCCTTGATCGTGTCCTTCAGCGAGACGAACTTGCCCGGCGAGCCGGTGAACACCTCGGCGACGAAGAACGGCTGCGACAGGAAGCGCTGGACCTTGCGCGCCCGGACGACGACCAGCTTGTCCTCCGGCGAGAGCTCGTCCATGCCCAGGATCGCGATGATGTCGCGCAGTTCCTTGTAGCGCTGAAGCGTCTGCTGGACGCGGCGCGTGCAGTTGTAGTGCTCCTCGCCGATGACGTGCGGGTCGATCTGGCGCGAGGTGGAGTCGAGCGGGTCGACCGACGGATAGATCCCCAGCGAGGCGATGTCGCGCGACAGCACGACGGTGGCGTCGAGGTGGCCGAAGGTCGTCGCCGGCGACGGGTCGGTCAGGTCGTCCGCCGGCACGTACACGGCCTGGATCGACGTGATCGAGCCGGGCTTGGTCGACGTGATCCGCTCCTGCAGCCGGCCCATCTCCTCGGCCAGCGTCGGCTGGTAGCCCACGGCGGACGGCATCCGGCCGAGCAGCGCCGAGACTTCGGTCCCGGCCAGCGTGAAGCGGTAGATGTTGTCGATGAACAGCAGCACGTCGCGGCCCTCGTCGCGGAACGACTCGGCGATCGTGAGGCCGGTCAGCGCGACGCGCAGCCGGTTGCCCGGCGGCTCGTTCATCTGCCCATACACCATCGACACCTTCGACTTCGACAGGTCGTCCTTGTTGACGACGCCGGCATCGATCATCTCGTGGTAGAAGTCGTTTCCCTCGCGGGTGCGCTCGCCCACCCCCGCGAACACCGAGAGGCCCGAGTGCGCGGTCGCGATGTTGTTGATGAGCTCCATCATCGTCACCGTCTTGCCCACGCCGGCGCCGCCGAAGAGGCCCACCTTGCCGCCCTTCGCGAACGGGCAGATGAGGTCGACGACCTTGATGCCGGTCTCGAGCAGTTCCTGCGACGGCGAGAGCTCCTCGAACGTCGGCGCGGTGCGGTGGATGCCCATCGTCCGGTCGGCATCGACCGGCCCGCGCTCGTCGATCGGGCGCCCGAGCACGTCCATGATCCGTCCCAGCGTCTTGGTGCCGACCGGGACCTGGATGCCGGTGCCGGTGTTGACGACCCGCATGCCGCGACGCAGGCCGTCGGAGCTGCCGAGCGCGATGGTGCGCACGATGCCGTCGCCCAGTTGCTGCTGCACCTCGAGCGTCAGCCCGATCTCGTCCATCTTGAGGGCGTCATAGATCTTGGGCATGTCGGCCCGCGCGAACTCCACGTCGACGACCGCGCCGATGCACTGGACGATGGTTCCCTGGCTCATGTTCGTATCCTTAGGCTCTTGTCTTTACAAATGGGGACAGACCACGTTTTCCGCTTCACACGGGCAAGCGCGGATCCGTCTATCGGAAAACGTGGTCTGTCCCCTTAAACCGCTGCGGCCCCGCCGACGATTTCCGCCAATTCCTTGGTGATCGCCGCCTGCCGCGACTTGTTGTAGATGAGCTGCAACTCGTCGATGATCGTCAGCGCGTTGTCGGAGGCCGCGCGCATCGCGACCATCCGCGCGGACTGCTCGGACGCCATGTTCTCGTTCAGCATCTGGAAGATCAGCGCCTCGACGTAGCGCCGCAGCACGCCGTCGAGCAGCGTCTTGGCGTCGGGCTCGTAGATGTAGTCCCAGGTGCCCGCCTGCGCGACCGCGGTGCGCTCCTCGCCGGTCGAGGTGAGGTACGACTCGGGGATCGGCGCCATCCGCAGCTGGCGCGCCTCCTGCTTCATCGTGGTGACGAAGATCGTCGAGTAGACGTGCACCTCGTCGACGGTCCCCTCGACGTACTTGTCGAGCAGCACCTTGACCGGACCGACGAGCTTCTCGAGGTGCGGGCGGTCGCCCAGGTGGACGACGCTCGACACGATGTTGGCGCCGATGCGGTTGAGAAAGCCCAGTCCCTTGCTTCCCACGGCGACATAGTCGGCCTCGATTCCCTTGGCGCGCCACTCCTTGTGCTGCTGGAGGACGAGCCGCAATATGTTGGTGTTGAGGCCGCCGCAGAGCCCCTTGTCGGTGGTGATGACGACCGCGCCGACGCGCTTCACCGTCTCGCGTCTGACCAGCAGCGGATGCCGGTACTCGGTGTTCGCCTTCGCCACGTGCATCGCGATCTGCAGCGCGCGCAGCACGTACGGTCGCGACGCGCGCATCCGGTCCTGGGCCTTCTTCATCTTCGAGGCCGCGACCATCTCCATCGCTTTCGTGATCTTGCGCGTGCTCTGCACGCTCTTGATCTTGGTGCGGATCTCTTTCGACCCAGCCATGACTCGTCCTCGCCGTTAGCCGTCGTGGATGGGATCAGTACGCGCCGGTCTTCTTGAAGTCCTCGACCGCCGCCGCCAGCGCCTTTTCGTCGTCGGCGGACAGGTCCTTCGCCTTCTCGATCGAGTCCATCAGCTTGCCGTACTTGCTCTTGAGGAACGCCCGCAGCGCCGCCTCGAACGCAAGCGCCTTGTCGACCGGGACGTCGTCGTAGTAGCCGCGGTTGACCGAGAACAGCGTCACCGCCATCTCGTTGACCTGCAGCGGCTGGTACTGAGGCTGCTTCATGAGCTCGGTGACGAGCCGGCCGCGGTCGAGCTGCTTGCGGGTCGCCTCGTCGAGGTCGGAGGCGAACTGCGCGAACGCCGCGAGCTCGCGGTACTGCGCGAGCGCAAGGCGCACGCCGCCGCCCAGCTTCTTGATGACCTTGGTCTGCGCGGCACCGCCGACGCGCGACACCGAGATGCCGGCGTTGATCGCGGGCCGGATGCCGGCGTTGAAGAGGTCGGTCTCGAGGAAGATCTGGCCGTCGGTGATCGAGATCACGTTGGTCGGCACGAACGCGGTGACGTCGCCCGCCTGCGTCTCGATGACCGGCAGCGCGGTGAGCGAGCCAGTCTTGCCCTTGACCTCGCCGTTGGTGAACTTCTCGACGTATTCCTCGTTGACGCGCGCGCCCCGCTCGAGCAGCCGCGAGTGCAGGTAGAAAACGTCGCCCGGGTACGCCTCGCGGCCCGGCGGCCGGCGCAGGAGCAGCGAGATCTGCCGGTACGCCCAGGCCTGCTTGGTCAGGTCATCGTAGATGATCAGCGCGTCCTGGCCGCGGTCGCGGAAGTACTCGCCCATCGTGCAGCCGGAGTACGGCGCGATGTACTGCATCGCGGCCGATTCGGACGCCGTGGCGACGACGACGATCGTGTACGCCATCGCGCCGGTCTCCTCGAGCTTGCGGATCACGTTCTTGACCGACGAAGCCTTCTGGCCGATCGCGACGTAGACGCAGATGAGGTCCTTGCCCTTCTGGTTGATGATGGTGTCGATCGCCACCGCGGTCTTGCCGGTCTGCCGGTCGCCGATGATGAGCTCGCGCTGGCCGCGGCCGATCGGCACCATCGAGTCGATCGCCTTCAGGCCGGTCTGCACCGGCTGGCCCACGGACTTCCGCGCGATCACGCCCGGGGCGACCTTCTCGATCACGTCGGTCAGTTTGGCGTTGACCGGGCCCTTGCCGTCGATCGGCTGCCCGAGCGCGTCGACCACCCGGCCGATGAGCTCGGGACCGACCGGCACCGACAGGATCTTGCCGGTGCACTTGACCGTGTCGCCCTCGGTGATGTGCTCGTACTGGCCCAGAATCACCGCGCCCACGCTGTCGCGCTCGAGGTTCAGCGCGAGACCGAAGGTGTTGCCCGGGAACTCGAGCATCTCGCCGGCCATCGCATCCGACAGGCCGTGCACGCGGCAGATGCCGTCGGTGACCGAGACCACGGTCCCCTGCGTGCGCACCTCGGCATGGGTGTCGAGGTTCTGGATCTTGCTCTTGATCAGGTCGCTGATTTCGGAAGGTTGCAACTGCATGATGGTTCCTCGCGTCGCGCCGCCGGGGAAGTCCGACGACGTCACGGTGATTTCAGAATTAGGCCGAGAGCTCCCGCGCCATGGCCTGGAGTTGCGCCTGTACCGTTCCATCGACCACGGTGTCGCCGACCGTGACGCGCGCGCCGCCGATCAGCGCCGGATCGACGACGACGGTCGCCTCGATCCGGCGGCCGAACCGCTTCTCCAGCGCGCCGGTCAGCTCCGCGACCTGGCCGTCGGTCATCGGAAAGGCGCTCTCGATCCGCGCCTTCGCGACACCCTCCGCCTCGTCCTTCAGCTCCAGGAACTGCGTCCGGACCTGCGGCAGCAGCGCCACGCGGTCGGCGTCGATCAGCACCCGCAGGAAGTTGCGCTGCTCGGCGTCGAGCTTGTCGCCGCAGATCGACAGCAACAGCGCCGACTTGTCCTCCGCGGTGAGCCGCGGGTTGTCGAGCGCGGCCGCCACCTTGGCGTCGGTGACGACCGAGGCCGCGAGCTGCAGCGCCGCACCCCAGGACGGCAGCGAATTGCCCTCCCGGGCCAGCGCGAACGCCGCCTGTGCGTAGGGCCGGGCGATGGTGTGGAGTTCGGCCATGGCGCGTCCCGTCAGAGCTGCTGCTTGATCGAGGCGATGAGGTCGGCGTGCGCCTTGGCGTCGACCTCGCGTTGCAGGATCTTCGACGCGCCGGCGACGACGAGGTCGCCCAGCTGGTCGCGCAGCGACTCCTTGGCGCGGGCGATCTCCTGCTGGATCTCGGCCTTGGCGGCGACGAGGATGCGGTCGGCCTCGGCCTTCGCCTCGGCTTTCGCCTGCTCGACGGTCTCGCTCTTGAGCTTCTCGCCCTGCGCGATGATGTCGGCGGAGCGGTTCTTCGCCTCCTTCATCATCTCGCCGATCTTGACCTCGGCCTTGGACAGGCTGTTGCGCCCGGCTTCCGCCGCGGCGAGCCCGTCGGCGATCTGCTTCTGCCGCGTCTCGATGGCGCCCATCAGCGGCGGCCAGACGAAACGGTAGGTGAACCAGATGAAGGCCGCGAAGGCGGCGGCCTGCGCGAACAGGGTCAGGTTGATGTTCATGGCTGCCCCCCTGGCAGTTGGCTTTGCGCGCGGGCCTTCAGCGGATGACCGCGAGCAGCGGGTTGGCGAACGCGAACAGCATCGCGAGGCCCACGCCGATGATGAACGACGCGTCGATCCGGCCGAGGAGCAGGAACACCTTCCCCTGCAGCTGGGGCATGAGCTCGGGCTGGCGCGCGGCGCTCTCGAGGAACTTCGAGCACATGAGGCCGATGCCGAGGCAGGCGCCCAGCGCGCCCAGGCCGATGATGAGGCCGATGCCGATGCCGGTATAGGCCTGGATCATTGCCAGCAGTTGCAGCTTGTCCATGTTGCTTTTCCTTTCTGTGACAGGGGTGGGACGTTGGAAGCGGGGTGAAGCGGTGTGGTCAGTGATGCTCTTCGGCCATCGACATGTATACGGCGGTCAGCATCATGAAAATGAAGGCCTGCAGCGGCACGATCAGGAGGTGGAAGATCGCCCAGCCCAGATGCAGCACACCGCCGAACAGGGTGCCGGCGAGCCCGGTCGCCATCCACATGCCGAGCAGCAGGAAGATGACTTCGCCGGCGTAGATGTTGCCGTAGAGCCGCAGCGAGTGCGACAGCGGTTTCGATACCAGTTCGACGATGTTCATCGCCAGGTTGATCGGCCACAGCAGCGGGTTCTTGCCGAACGGCGAAGTGACGAGTTCGTGGATCCAGCCGCCGAGGCCTTTGGCCCGGATGCTGAAGAAGATCATCAGGCCGAACACCGACAGCGCCAGCGCGAACGTCGTGTTGATGTCGGCGGTCGGAACCACGCGCCAGTGGTCGGCAAACAGATGCGTGAACCTGGCGGTGATATCGACCGGCAGGAAGTCCATCGCGTTCATCATCATCACGAACACGAACACGGTCAGCGCGAGCGGACCGACCAGCCGGGAGTGGCCGTGGTAGACCCCCTTGGCCTGGCCGTTGACGAAGTCCAGCGCCAGCTCGACGAACGCCTGCAGCTTCGAGGGCACGCCGGTGGTGACCCTGCGGGTGACCCACCAGAGGAAGCCGAACGACAGCACGCCGATCAGCACCGCCATCACGACGCTGTCGACGTGCAGCGTCCAGAACCCGCCGGCCTCGCCGATGGGCTTGGCCAGGTGCGACAGGTGCCCCTGGATGTATTCGGTGGGATTCGTGGGACCGGCTGCCATGTCGAGTCTCGTGTCAGTCGCGAACGATCAGTACCAATCGAAAGAGCAGCGCCGTCAGGATGAACGTGGCGAGAAACGCCGCCAGCACCAGCTCCCGGAACAGCACCACCACCGCCAAAAGCAACACCAGCACCAGCAGGATCTTGCTCGCCTCGGCACGCACCGCGGCGATCACCGCTCCACCCGGTCCGGTCGGCCGCATCAGGCCGTACGCGAAGCCGTACATCGCGTTGGCGGCCAGGTTGACCGCGCCGCCCAGGACCGCCGACCACGCGGCGTTGCCGCCGGCCCAGATGCCCGCCACTGCGGCAACCGCTGCGGTGGCAACCGCTTGCCACAGCAGCATGGCGCGGAACGATCGGGTCTGGAGTGGGGAAGTCACTCGGCTGCGCGCCCCGGCGCCCGGTACGTCGCCGAGCACGTCATGGAGAAGCAAACCCATGAATTGTAGCGTTCCCGACCCCTTTTTCGCAATGAAAATGCTGCGCCGCAATGCCGCACGCGCGCGGTCCGGTGGCCAGACCGATCGGACGGCGCGACCGATGCAGGGGTCGCCGGACGCGTCGCTCAGCCGCCGGACAGCGCGCCGACCAGCATCAGATCGGCTGCCGGCGGCAGCGGCGTCGCGAGATCGCGGACGAGAGCCCCGTCGACGAAGGCCTTGATGTGCGGCCGCAGCCTGCCCTGCTCGTCGACGATGCGGAAGCGGAGGCCGGGGAAGCGGCGGTCGAGCTCGGCCAGCGCGTCGGCGAGCGTCGCCGGCGCGCGGGGGCTTGCCAGCGCGACCGTCGCTGCGCCATCGGTGTACGAGCGCAGCAGGCCGGGAATCCGGACGACGACGGCCGCCGGGGTCGCGGCGAACGGCGGCGGGCGCACCTCAGCCCGCTTCGAGGGCATAGATGTGCGGGAGGTGGCGGGCGAGGCACTTCCAGGTCCGGCCCTCGTCGCGGCTGCCCCAGACCTCGCCGCTGGTGGTGCCGAAGTAGACGCCGACGTTCTTCGCCCGGTCGGCCGTCATCGCCTGGCGCTTGACCGTCCACCACGCCTGGCTCGCCGGCAGGCCCGTCGCCTGGCGCTGCCAGCTGCGCCCGCCGTTGACCGAGCGGTAGACGGCCGGGCGTCCGCGCGGCGGGATGCGCGGCCAGACGCTGGTGCCGTCCATCGGGAACACCCAGAGCGTGTCCGGATCGCGCGGATGCAGGACCAGCGGGAAGCCGATCGAGCCCACGGCCTTGGGCATCGCCGCGCCGATTTCGACCCAGCGCTCCGCCGGCCGATCGAGGCGGTAGATGCCGCAGTGGTTCTGCTGGTACAGCCGCTCCGGCAGCGCCGGGTGCAGGCGCACGCAGTGCGGGTCGTGCCCGTATTCGGGATCGGGGTCCGGCTGGAAATCGGCGCGCACGCCGCGATTGAGCGGCCGCCAGTCCGCACCACCGTCGGTGGATTCGAACACGCCGCCGCCGGACATCCCGATGTAGAGGTGGCGCGCATCGCGCGGGTCGACCAGCACCGAGTGCAGCTTGCCACCGTCGGGCGTGCCGTCCTCGTCGCCGTTGCACCACGCCTTGCGCTGCGGGTGCTCGTTGAACCCGGCGACCCCATCCCAGGTCGCGCCGCCGTCGGCGGAGCGGAACAGGCCCTGCGGCGAGGTACCGGCGTACCAGACGCCGGGTTCCGTCGCGTGTCCCGGCGTCAGCCAGAACGTGTGGTCGACGCTGCGTCCGCTGCCGGGCTGGAACGCGGGCGGGCGCGCGGCCTCCTGCCAGGTGCGCCCGCCGTTGCCCGAGCGAAAGACCGTCGGCCCGAGGTGGCCGGTGCGCGCGGCGGCGAGCAGCGTGCGCGGCTCGCGCGGGTCGCGGACCGCGTGGTGGACGATGTGGCCGAGGAAATGCGGACCCGCAAGCTTCCAGCTGCGTCGCGTAGAATCCGATTGCAGGGTCCACAAGCCCTTGCGGGTGGCGATCAGCAGGTTGACGCGGAGGGCGGTGGTTTCGTTCGCTGCAGCGCGGGTTGCCATGATTCCCCCTCGGTGTTGGCGGCGCAAATCCGAAACGCTACGCCCGCGGCCAAGACCCGTCCAGTGGAGGGGTTGAAATCAGCGGCGAGGGCTGCAATTCTCCGACTCCCCATTCTCTGTCTCCAGGAGCAAACATGACGATCAAGGTAGGTGACA
>DATIUK010000242.1:0-5262 GCA_035466885.1 Casimicrobiaceae bacterium | reverse complement strand
GCAGCAGGAACGGCTCGAACCTGCCGGCGGCGGCGATGATCGCCGCGGCGGCGTGCGCCTGCTCCGGGTTGAGCGCGTGGCCCTGCGCCGCACCGGGCTCGGCGTCGGCGGCCGGGGCAATCCAGCCGGCCGCCAGCCAGCGGCGCAGCGCGCCGCGCAGGTGCGCGGGAAGCGCCCGCAGCTCGTGCTCGGTGAGGACGCCCTCCGGGGCCGCCTGCCAAGCTGCGAGCAGCGCCGCAAGGCGGGGGGCGCGCTGCAGTCGCACGGGCAACTCGCGCTCGCCCTCTGCGGTCACGACCAGCGGCCCGGCAAGCGGCACGACGTGCCGGCGCGACACCGCCGTCTCCTCGATCGGCGGCAGCATCTGCGCGAGCACCTGCCCCAGCGGCTCGTGGTAGTAGCCGGCGACGAAACGCGCAACCGCCAGCAGGTCCGCGGGCAGCGGCGCGAGGTCGCCGACGACCTCGGTCACCGGCTGCAGCCGCGAGGTCTCGATCTCGCTGCTCTCGCCTAGGCCGACGACGACGCCGACGCGTGCCCGCCGGGCAAGCTGCACCCGCACGACCGAACCCTCGACGATGCCAAGCCCCGACGGCGCCCAGTAGTCGAACTCGGTGTGCGCTGCCAGCGGCAGCGCAACCTGCGCGATCGTCATCGCGAGCGGGCGTTCCGTCGCCGCGACGGAACGAACACCGATTCACCGGGGATGTCAACGCAGGATAGCCGCGTTTGCTCAACACGCATCACAGCAAGCAGGGGCAAGTCCTTCATTTGTATGGTGCCGGCGGGAACGACTCACAGCAACTGTGGATAACTTTGTGCGTAAGTGCCCGCTTGCATCGGGAGCCGTGGCGCGAAGGCTCGCGCCGTTCCGGGCGGCACTTGGGAGGCCATTTTTTTTGTTGTTGAATTTCAATGGGTTGTCGATTCCATGCCCGGGACCCGGTCGACCCAAGGGCGTCGCCGGGCACTTGACATTCGCGTGTGCATAACTGCGGGGGGGCGACCCCCGTTTTCGTCGTTTGTCAAGCCCCGTTCCGCAGTTTCTTGCCGGGGTATGGGCGTCCTTGCCACGCCGCGGTCCGCCAGGCGCGTCAGCCCGCGGCGATGACGTCCCGCGACGTACGATGGACCGTCTCGACCAGCGCCGCAACATTCTCGGGCGGGGTGGCGGGCTGGATGCCGTGGCCAAGGTTGAACACGTGGCCCGGCGCCGGGCCCGCCGCCCGCACGACGGCAGCCGCCTCCCGGGCCACCGTGTCCGGGTCGGTCAGCAACACCAGCGGGTCGAGGTTGCCCTGCAGCGCCACACGGCCGCCGACCCGCGCGCGCGCTGCGGCGAGATCGACGGTCCAGTCGAGCCCGACCGCCGTCGCACCGCAGCCGGCGATGTCGTCCAGCCACTGCCCGCCGCCCTTGGTGAAGACGATCGTCGGCACCGAGCGGCCGTCCGGGGCGGGACGCAGCCGCTGCAGGACCGCGCGCATCGACGCGAGCGACCAGCGACGGTACGCGGCGGCCGACAGCAGGCCGCCCCAGGTGTCGAAGATCATCACGGCATCGGCGCCGGCGGCGATCTGCTCGTCGAGGTACAGCGCAACGGCCTCGGCGTTGACGTCGATGATCCGCTGCATGAGATCGGGGCGCGCGTAGGCGAGCTTCCTCACCGTCGCGAAATCGGCGCCGCTGCCGCCGCCTTCGATCATGTAGCAGGCGAGGGTGAACGGGCTGCCCGAGAAGCCGATCAGCGGCACGCGTCCGGCGAGCGCCGTCCTGATCGACGCGACGGCGTCGAAGACGTAGCGCAATCGCGCCATGTCGGGCACCGCGAGCGCCGCGATCGACGCCTCGTCCGCGGCCGTGCGCTCGAAGCGCGGGCCCTCGCCCTCGGCGAAGTAGAGCCCGAGGCCCATGGCGTCGGGCACCGTCAGGATGTCGGAGAACAGGATCGCCGCGTCGAGCGGAAAGCGCGCCAGCGGCTGCAGCGTCACCTCGGTCGCGAGCGCGGGCGTCTTGGCGAGCGCCAGGAAGCTTCCCGCGCGCTTGCGCGTCGCGTTGTACTCGGGGAGGTAGCGCCCGGCCTGGCGCATCAGCCACACCGGCGTGTGCGGCACGCTCTCGCGGCGCAGCGCGCGCAGGAAGACGTCGTTGACGGGGGGCCGGTGCGTGGTGTTCATGGGTCGTTGCCAAAAAAAACCGCGGCGAGCGTCTCGCCGCGGGTCGTGCGATTGGCGCTGCCGGGGTTCAGCGCGGGAGCAGCGAGCTGCCCATCAGGAACTCGTCGACCGCGCGGGCGCATTGCCGTCCCTCGCGGATCGCCCAGACGACGAGCGACTGGCCGCGGCGCATGTCGCCGGCCGCGAACACGCGGTCGACGCTGGTGCGGTAGTCGTCGGTGTTCGCCTGCACGTTGCTGCGGGCGTCGCAGGTCACGCCGAGCTGTTCCAGCAGGCCCTGGCGCACCGGGCTCACGAAACCCATCGCCAGCAGCACGAGGTCAGCCGCGAGCTCGAACTCGGACCCAGGCACTTCGACCATCTTCATCTGGCCGTCGGCGCCCTTCTGCCACTCGATCCGGACGGCGACGAGCTTCTCGACCTTGCCGTCGCGGCCTTCGAAGCGCTTGGTGGCGACCGCCCAGTCGCGCTGGCAGCCTTCCTCGTGCGACGACGAGGTCCGCAGCTTCGCCGGCCAGTAAGGCCATACCAGCGGCTTGTTCTCGCGCTCCGGCGGCTGCGGCAGGAGTTCGAACTGGGTGACCGACTTCGCGCCGTGGCGGTTCGACGTGCCGACGCAGTCCGAGCCGGTGTCGCCGCCGCCGATGACGACGACGTGCTTGCCGGTGGCGAGGAGCTGCCCGGGCACGACGTCGCCGGCGACGACGCGGTTCTGCTGCGGCAGGAACTCCATCGCGAAGTGCACGCCCTTGAGCTCGCGCCCGGGGACCGGCAGGTCGCGCGGCGCCTCGGCGCCGCCGGCGACGACCACCGCGTCGTACTCGGCGATGAGCTGCGTCGCCGGGTAGTCGACGCCGATGTGGATCCCCGGGCGGAACTCGACGCCTTCGACCGACATCTGCGCCATCCGCCGGTCGATGAGGTGCTTCTCCATCTTGAAGTCGGGAATCCCGTAGCGCAGCAGTCCGCCGATCCGGTCGGCCTTCTCGAACACCACGACCGCGTGGCCGGCGCGCGCGAGCTGCTGTGCGCAGGCGAGGCCCGCCGGCCCGCTGCCGACCACCGCGACCCGCCGGCCGGTCTTCGCGGCCGGCGGCTGCGGCGCCACCCAGCCTTCCTCCCAGCCCTTGTCGATGATGAAGTGCTCGATCGACTTGATCCCGACCGCGTCGCTGTTGATGTTGAGCGTGCAGGCGGCCTCGCAGGGCGCGGGGCAGACGCGGCCGGTGAACTCGGGGAAGTTGTTGGTCGAGTGCAGCACGTCGAGCGCCGCGCGCCAGTCGCGGCGGTAGACGAGGTCGTTCCAGTCCGGGATGACGTTGTTGATCGGGCAGCCCGTCTGGCAGAACGGGATGCCGCAATCCATGCAGCGCGCGCCCTGGCTCGCCGCCTCGTCGTCCTTCAGCGCCAGCACGAACTCGCGGTAGTTGCGCACGCGCTCGACCGTCGGCAGCGCCACTTCCTGGATGCGCTGCAGCTCCATGAACCCGGTGATCTTGCCCATCAGGCCGCTTCCTTCTGCTTCGACGCCGACGCAGGCTTCGCCGCTGCCTGCTTCGCGTGCAGTTCGCCCAGCGCGCGCTTGTACTCGTTCGGGAACACCTTGACGAAGCGGCCGCGCGCGGCCTCCCAGTCATCGAGGATCGCCAGCGCGCGCGTGCTGCCGGTGAAGCGCAGGTGACGCTCGATCAGCTCGCGCAGCAACGGCTCGTCGAGGCGCCCGACGTGCTTCAGGCGCCCCTTGCCGGCAGCGACGAGGTCCTTCTCGGCCCTGGCCTGGTCGGCTTCGGGCAGCACGGGCTCCAGCGCGACCATCGCGGTGTTGCACAGCGCCGCGAACCGGCCGTCCTCGTCGTAGACGTACGCGATGCCGCCGCTCATGCCCGCCGCGAAGTTGCGGCCGGTGCGGCCCAGCACGACGACGGTGCCGCCGGTCATGTACTCGCAGCCGTGGTCGCCGGTGCCCTCGACGACCGCTGCGGCGCCCGAGTTGCGGACGCAGAAGCGCTCGCCGGCGACGCCGCGGAAGTACGCCTCGCCGTCGATCGCCCCGTACATCACCGTGTTGCCGACGACGATGTTGTCCTCGGGCTTCGCCGGGCAGGTGGGGTCGGGATAGACGACGATGCGCCCGCCGGACATGCCCTTGCCGACGTAGTCGTTGGTCGCGCCCTGGAGCTCGAAGGTGACGCCGCGCGCGAGGAACGCGCCGAAGCTCTGCCCGGCGATCCCGTCGAAGGCGATGTGGATCGTGTCGTCGGGCAGCCCGGCATGGCCGTAGCGCTTGGCAACCGCCGACGAGAGCATCGCGCCGACCGATCGGTTGGCGTTGCGGATCCGGCTGGTGAGGCGCACCGGCTGCTGCTTCTCCAGCGCCGGCGCGGCGCCGGCGAGGAGCTCGTGGTCGAGCGCGCCGGCAAGCCCGTGGTCCTGCGACTCGCAGACGCGGCGCGCGACGTCCGCCGGCATCCGCGGCTGATGGAAGATCCGCGAGAAGTCGAGGCCCCTCGCCTTCCAGTGCTCGATGCCGCGCCGCATGTCGAGGAGGTCCGACCGGCCGATCAGGTCGTCGAACCTGCGGATGCCGAGCTTCGCCATCAGCTCGCGCACTTCCTCGGCGACGAAGAAGAAGTAGTTGACAACGTGCTCGGGCTGGCCGGTGACCTTCCTGCGCAATTCCGGATCCTGCGTCGCGACGCCGACCGGGCAGGTGTTCAGATGGCACTTGCGCATCATGATGCAGCCCTCGACGACCAGCGGCGCCGTCGCGAAGCCGAACTCGTCGGCGCCGAGCAGCGCGCCGATGACGACGTCGCGGCCGGTCTTCATCTGGCCGTCGACCTGCACGGCGATGCGGCCGCGCAGGCGGTTGAGCACGAGCGTCTGCTGCGTTTCGGCGAGCCCGAGCTCCCACGGCGTGCCGGCGTGCTTCAGCGAGTTGAGCGGGCTCGCGCCCGTACCACCGTCGTGGCCGGAGACCAGGATGACGTCGGCGAGCGCCTTGGCGGTGCCGGCTGCGACCGCGCCGATGCCCGACTGGCTGACGAGCTTGACGTGCACCCGTGCCCCGGGGTTGGCGCGCTTG
>DATIUK010000241.1:0-5880 GCA_035466885.1 Casimicrobiaceae bacterium | reverse complement strand
GCAGCAGATGAAGGGTATCGACAACCTTCGCTACTTCTCGTCGTCATCGTCGTCGGCCGGCACCGTCGAGATCACGCTGACGTTCGAGCAGGGCACCGATCCGGACATTGCTCAGGTCCAGGTGCAGAACAAGCTGCAGCTCGCACTCCCGCTCCTGCCCCAGGCCGTGCAGCAGCAGGGCGTCCAGGTCGCGAAGTCGGCGCGCAATTTCCTGATGGTGATCGGCTTCGTGTCCGAGGACGACTCGCGCACGCGCTACGACCTCGCCGACTACCTCGTGTCGAACATCCAGGATCCGCTGTCGCGGGTCACCGGCGTGGGCGAGGTGCAGATCTTCGGCGGGCAGTACGCGATGCGCATCTGGCTCGACCCGTCGAAGCTGACCAAGTACCGTCTCACGCCCGCCGACGTCCGCGTCGCGCTGCAGGCGCAGAACGCGCAGGTCTCGGCCGGGCAGCTCGGCGGCACGCCGGCCGTGCCGGGGCAGGGTTTCACCGCGGCGATCACCGCGCAAAGCCGGCTGCAGACGCCCGAAGAGTTCGAGCGCATCCTGCTGCGCACGTCGGCGCAGGGGGGCGAGGTCCGTCTCGTCGACGTCGCCCGGGTCGAGATCGGCACCGAGGACTACGGCTTCGCCGGCCGCTACAAGGGCAAGCCGGCCAGCGGCATCGGCATCAAGCTCGCCCCCGACGCCAACGCGCTGGCGACCGCCGCCGCGGTCAAGGCGCGGCTCGCCGAGCTCGAGCGCTTCTTCCCCTCGGGGATCAAGTCGGTGATCGCGTACGACACCACGCCGTTCGTGAAGATCTCGATCATGGAAGTCGTCTACACGCTGATCGAGGCGGTCGCGCTGGTGTTCCTCGTGATGTTCCTCTTCCTGCAGAACATCCGCGCCACGCTGATCCCGACCATCGCCGTGCCGGTCGTGCTGCTCGGCACCTTCGGCGTGATGGCGGCGCTCGGCTTCTCGATCAACACGCTGACCATGTTCGGCGTCGTGCTGGCGATCGGACTCCTGGTCGACGACGCGATCGTGGTCGTCGAGAACGTCGAGCGGGTGATGACCGAGGAGGGCCTGCCGCCGAAGGAGGCGACGCGGAAGTCGATGGACCAGATCACCGGGGCGCTGATCGGGATCGGCCTGGTGCTCGCCGCCGTGTTCGTGCCGATGGCGTTCTTTGGCGGCTCGACCGGCGTCATCTACAGGCAGTTCTCGGTGACCATCGTCGCCGCGATGGCCCTGTCGGTGCTGGTCGCCCTCACCTTCACGCCGGCGCTGTGCGCGACGATGTTAAAGCCGGTCGAGCGGGGCCACGAGCACGGTGAGAAGAGCTGGTTCCACGGGTTCTTCCACTGGTTCAACGGCGTGTTCAAGCGCGGGACCGACCGCTACGTGCTCACCGTCGGCGGGATCATCGTCCGCCCGCTGCGCTTCCTCGCGATCTACGTCGCGGCGGTCGCCGTGCTGGGCGTGCTGCTGGTGCGGATGCCGAGCGCCTTCCTGCCCGACGAGGACCAGGGGATCGTGCTGGTCCAGGCGGTGCTGCCGGCCGGTGCTACGCAGGAGCGCACGATCGAGGTGCTGCAGAAGGTCGAGCAGCACTTCCTGGTCGACGAAAAGGACGCGGTCGAAGGGCTGTTCACGGTCGCCGGCTTCAGCCTGGGCGGCGCGGGCCAGAACATGGGCCTCGCCTTCGTCCAGTTGAAGCACTGGGACCAGCGCAAGGGCAAGGGGATGACCGCCAAGGACGTCGCGGCGCGCGGCATGCGCGCGCTGTCGCAGATCCGCGAGGGGATGGTGTTCGCGTTCGTGCCGCCCGCGGTGCCCGAGCTCGGGCTCTCCGCCGGCTTCGACGTCCAGCTGCAGGATCGCGGCGGACTCGGCCACACGGCGCTGGTCGGCGCGCGCAACCAGTTCCTCGGCATGGCGGCGCAGGACAAGCGCCTGGTCGCCGTGCGGCCGAACGGACAGGAAGACACCGCCGAGTTCATCCTCGACGTCGACCACGCCAAGGCGCAGGCGCTGGGCGTGTCGGTATCCGACCTCAACGACGCGCTGGCGACCGCCTGGGGCGGCGCCTACGTCAACGACTTCCTCGACCGCGGGCGGATCAAGAAGGTGTACCTGCAGTCCGACGCCGACGCGCGGATGAAGCCCGAGGACCTGGCCAAGTGGTACGTGCGCAACGCCAAGGGCGAGATGGTCCCGGTGTCGGCGTTCACCACGGCGCACTGGGGTTTCGGCTCGCCCCGGCTCGAGCGCTACAACGGCTCGCCGTCGGTCGAGCTGCTCGGCCAGGGCGCGCCCGGCACGTCGTCGGGCGACGCGATGCTCGCGGTGCAGGAGCTGATCGGCAAGCTGCCGCCGGGCGTCGGCTACGAGTGGACCGGCCCCTCGTTCGAGGAACGCCGTGCCGGCTCGCAGGCGCCCGCGCTCTACGCGCTGTCCATCCTCGTCGTCGTGCTCTGCCTCGCCGCGCTGTACGAGAGCTGGTCGCTGCCCTTCGCGGTCATCCTGGTGGTGCCGATCGGCCTCCTGGGCTCGGTCGTCGCGAGCTGGGGCCGGGGCCTGTCCAACGACATCTACTTTCACGTCGCGCTGCTGGCGACCATCGGGCTCGCGGCGAAGAACGCGATCCTGATCGTCGAGTTCGCCAAGGCCCTGATGGAGCAAGGCAAGGACGCGGTCGCCGCCACGCTGGAAGCGGCGCGGATACGGCTGCGGCCGATCCTGATGACGTCGATGGCGTTCGGGCTGGGCGTGCTGCCGCTGGCGATCGCCACCGGCGCGGGCTCGGGCAGCCAGAACGCGATCGGCACCGGCGTGCTCGGCGGCACGATCTTCGCGAGCGTGCTGGGCATCCTGTACGTGCCGCTGTTCTACGTGCTGATCCGGCGCCGGTTCGGCCGCGCGCGCGACGCCGCGGCCGCCACGCCCCCGGCGGCGGGCACCGCAGTTCCCGGGGAGGCGCCATGATGCCCGCCCTGCGCACGCTCGTCCCGTGCCTCGCCGCGGCGGTGCTCGCCGCCTGCACGCTGATGCCCGATTACCGGCGACCCGAGGCGCCGGTGCCGGCGACGCTGCCCGGCACCGCGCCCGCCGCGGCCCCGGCGCCCGACCTTGCCGCCGTGCCCTGGCGCAACTACTTCGGCGACGAGCGCCTGCGCGCGCTGATCGACCTGGCGCTCGCCAACAACCGCGACCTGCGCATCGCCAGCCTCAACATCGACCGCTCGCGCGCGCAGTACCAGATCCAGAGCGCGAACCTCTATCCGATGGTCGGCGCGACGGCGAGCGCAGCCGCGCAGCGCCTGCCCGGCGACTTCACCGCCAGCGGACAGCCGACGGTTGCGCACGAGTACCGGGCGACGGTCGGCTTCACCGCGTGGGAGCTCGACTTCTTCGGGCGCGTCCGCAGCCTGAACGAGCAGGCGCTGGAGCAGTATTTCGCCACCGAGGAGGCGCGCAACGCCGCGCAGATCGCGCTGGTGGCCGAGGTCGCCCGCGCGTGGCTCGCGCTGGCCGCCGACCGCGAGCGCCATGCGCTGGCGCGGAGCACCTGGGACGCGCGGCAACGCTCGTACGACGTCATCCGCGGCAGCTTCGAGGCCGGCGGCTCGTCGGCGCTGGATGTCGCCGAGGCACGCACGCTGCTGGAGGGGGCGCGCGCCGAAACAGCGCGTCTCGCCGCCGTCGTCGGGCAGGACGAGAACGCGCTCGCCCTGGTCGTCGGCGCGCCGGTGCCGGCCGCGCTGCAGCCGCAGGGTCTTGTCGAGGCCGCCGCCCGCCTGGTCGACGTGCCGGCCGGACTGCCGTCGGACGTGCTGCTGCTGCGGCCGGACATCCAGCGCGCCGAGCGCGAGCTGAAGGCGGCGAACGCGAGCATCGGCGCCGCCCGCGCGGCGTTCTTCCCGCGGGTCACGCTGACCGGCGCGGCAGGAACGGCGAGCCTTTCGCTGGGCGACCAGTTCGCCGGCGGCTCCGCGTTGTGGAGCCTCGCCCCGCAGATCACCGTGCCGATCTTCACCGCCGGCGCCCTGGCGGCGAACCTCGAGGCGACCGAATTGCAGCGCGACATCCTGGTCGCGCAGTACCAGAAGTCGATCCAGAGCGCGTTCCGCGACGTCGCCGACGTCCTCGCCGAGCGCGCGACGCTGGCCGAGCAGCTCGACGCCAACCGCCAGTTGGTCGAAGCGTCCGCGCGGACGCTGGCGCTGTCCGAGGCGCGCTTCCGCGGCGGACTGGACAGCTTCCTCGGGCTCCTCGTCGCGCAGCGCACGCTCTTCGTCGCCGAGCAGGCGCTGATCGCCGTGCGCTACACCGAGGCGGCCAATCGCGTCGCGCTGTACCGCGCGCTGGGCGGCGGCTGGCAGTGATCGTTGCGCGCGCCGGCCTGCCGGTGCGCGCTCAGGCCGCCCCGGCGCGGACCAGCCACAGGCTGATCGCCGGGAAGAAAAGCAGCAGACCGATCCGGATGAAGTCCGACGCGAGGAAGGGCATCACGCCCTTGAACGTCTCCTGCAGCGGCACGTCCTTCGCCAGCCGGTTGATGATGTAGACGTTCATCCCGACCGGCGGATGGACGAGGCCGATCTCGACCACCATCAGCGCCAGGATCCCGAACCAGATCGACTTGTCGGTGGGCGACAGGCCGTAGAAGTCGAGCCCCATCACCATCGGGTAGAAGATCGGGATGGTGAGCAGGATCATCGCCAGCGAGTCCATCACGCAACCCAGCAGGATGTAGATCAGCAGGATCATCACCATCACCAGCATCGGCGACAGCCCGCTCGACTTCACCCACGCGGCAAGCTCGACCGGCATCTGCGACAGCGCCAGCGCGCTGTTCAGCATGTCGGCGCCGAGCAGCACCAGGAAGATCATCGCCGTCGAGTGCGCGGTGCCGAGCGCCGAGGCGACGATGCCCGCACGGCCCATGCCGCCGCGCAGCACGGCGAGGATGCCGCAGGCGGCAGCGCCGATCGCCGCGGCCTCGGTGGGGTTCGCCCAGCCGCCGTAGATGCCGACGATGACGACCACGAAGATCAGCAGCACCGGCAGCACCTCGACCAGCGCCTTGAGGCGATCCGGCCACGGCACCCGCGGACCGGCCGGGCCGATGTGCGGCTTCCAGGCCACGAGCAGCCGGATCACCAGCATGTAGCCGACCATGGCGATGATGCCCGGCACCACGGCGGCCATGAACAGCTTGCCGATCGACTCCTGGGTGAGGATGCCGTAGATCACCAGCGGCACCGAAGGCGGGATCATGATGCCCAGCGTGCCACCGGCCGCGAGCGCGCCGGTCGACAGGCTGCCGGCGTAGCCCGCGCGCTTCAATTCGGGCAGCGTCACCTGCCCCATCGTCGCGGCGGTGGCGAGCGACGAGCCGCAGATCGCGCCGAAGCCTCCGCAGGCGCCCACGGCCGCCATCGCGATGCCGCCCTTCCAGTGCCCCATGAACGCGCGGACGAAGCGGAACAGCGCGGCGGAGAGCCCGCCGTGGGTCGCGAACTGCCCCATCAGCAGGAACATCGGGATGACGACGAGGTCGTAGTTGGAGAGCCGCGCGTAGGCGAGGTTCTTGAGGGTGTTGAGGAGCTGCGCGAGCTCGCCGCCGGTGAGGTAGACGTACGCCGATGCGCCCATCGCGAACATCGCGATGCCGATGGGCACCCGCACGGCCATCAGCACCAGCATCAGGCCGAACACGGTGAGGCCGACGGCGATGCCGCTCATCGTCCCTCGCCTGCCGACTCGGCTTCCGGCTCGGCGTCCGCCCCGGCTTCACCCGAGGCCGCCGCCGCAGCCGCAAGGTGCCGGCCGGCCATGTAGAAGCCGGCCAGCGCCAGCAGCACGAAGCCGGGCACCATCAGCGC
>DATIUK010000240.1:0-5411 GCA_035466885.1 Casimicrobiaceae bacterium | reverse complement strand
TCCCGGCGAAACCGGCGCGGTGACAAGCGCCTCAGCGTGCCAGCAGCCAGCGCTTGAGCTCGACGGCGGACAGCGCTCCGGAGAGGCGGTCGACCTCGCGGGCGCCGCGGAACAGGATCAGCGTCGGGATGCTGCGGATGTGGTGCCGCATCGACACCGCTGGATGGGCGTCGGTGTCGACCTTGGCGAACTGGACGCGGCCCTCGAGATCGCGCGCCGCGTGGACGAACTGCGGCGCCATCGCCTTGCAGGGACCGCACCAGTCGGCCCAGAAGTCGACGACGACGGGGAGTTCGGTGCGCGCAAGGAAAGCATCGAAGGTGTCCGCGGTCAGGACCGCGGGCTCGCGGGTGAGCAGCGGCGCCTTGCAGCTGCCGCAGACCGGATGCTCGCCGAGGCGACCGGCATCGACGCGGTTGACCGCGTTGCAGTGCGGGCAGGCGAGATGCATGGAACCCCCTCGGAGAGCGCGTGTGTGAAAGGACAGATGGTGCCGGCGGTCTCCGGGTTCAAGCCAGCATCACGACGATCTTGCCCTGCCCGTGGCCGGATTCCATCGCCGTCTGCGCCGCCGCGACGTCGGCGAGGGCGATCCGCCGCGCGAGATGCGGCCGCAGCACGCCGGCGGCGGCGTGCCGGGCGAGACGCTCCCACATGGGGGCGCGGGCATCGAGCACCAGCGCCACGGCGCGCTGCGAGGTCGCGATGCGGGCGACGAGTCCCGACGCCATGGTCCGCAGCGCGGCGCCCATGCTGCCGGAGGTATTGATGTAGATGCCCGCCGGCGCGAGCACGCGGCGGCACGCGACGAAGCCGCTGCTGCAGGCGGCGTCGAAGACGGCGTCGAAGCTCTGGTTGCCGTTGAGGAAGTCCTCGCGCGTGTAGTCGATCACCGTGTCGGCGCCCTGCGCGCGGACGAAATCGACGTTGCCGGGCCCGCAGACGGCGGTGACGGTGGCACCGAGGTGCTTGCCCAGTTGCACGGCGAAGTGGCCCACGCCGCCGCCCGCGCCGGTGACGAGCAACTGGCTGCCGGGTCGCAGCTCCGCATGGTCCTCGAGCGCCTGGACGGCGGTGCCGCCCGCGATCGGCAGCGCCGCCGCAGCCGCAAAGTCGACGCCGTCGGGTATCGCGACCAGGTGCTCGTCCGCAGCGACGATGAATTCGGACAGTGCACCCTGCCGGCCGAACGGCGGCAACGCGCCGAAGACGCGCTGGCCGACGAAGTGCGTCGTCGCCCCGCCGCCGACGCCGACAACGACGCCGGCGAACTCGACCCCGACGCCGCGGGGCGGGCGCTCGAAGCGCGGCACCAGCGCGAGGTGGCCGGCGCGGATCTTCCAGTCCAGCGGGTTGAGGCCCACCGCGTGGACCCGGACCTTGAACGCCCCGGCCGGGCACTCGGGCTCGGGCACGTCCGCGACGTGCAGGTTGTCGGCCGGGCCGTAGCGGTCGTAGCGCAGCGCCTTCATCGCGGTCACCGGCCCCCGTCGAGCGCATGGTCGCGCAGCGTCGCCAGCGGCACGACGGCCAGCGCTTCCTCGTGCGTGGCGGACAGGATCACCGGTGGCGCCCGGCCCGCGTCGTAGGCCTCGCGCCAACGTCCCGCGCACAGGCACCAGCGGTCGCCGGGCTTCAACCCCGGGAACCCGAACTCGGGTACCGGCGTCGAGAGGTCGTTGCCCTGCGCGCGGGAAAACGCCAGGAAGTCCGCCGTCATCTCGGCGCAGATCACGTGCAGGCCGTGGTCTTCGGGACCGGTGTTGCAGCAACCGTCGCGGAAAAACCCGGTGCGCGGCGACGTCGAGCACGGGATCAGCCGGCCGCCCAGCACGTTGCGGTCCGCCGGGGCTCGCCCCGGACTGCCCTCGCGCACCGGTTCGCGCTGCTCGCCGTCGGGGCGGTCGCCGGCGCTCATGGCTTCAGTGCCCGGTAGAGGTAGGGCAGGCTCACGTCCATCCGGTAGTCGATGTCGGAGTGGTTGTCGTCGAATTCCTCGTAGACGTGCGCGACGCCGGCGGCGGCGAGGCGCGTGGCGAGGATGCGCGTGCCATAGTGGATCCGGTACTGGTCGCACCAGCCGCAGTCGATGTAGAGGCCCGCGAGCGACCGCAGGTTGGCGCGGTAACGCGTGACCAGGTTGATCGGGTCGTGCTTTAGCCAGTTGCGCCAACGCCCGGCGATCAGCTCCCCGGTCTCCGCGTTGAAGGGCAGGCGGAAGCCGTGTGGTGCCGCCGGGTCCGGGTCGTAGGTCGCCGCCATGCACAGGTTCATCAGCGTGTTGCCCTCGCCGAGGGAGAGCTTTTCCTTCCGCCACACGGCGTCGAGGAAGCGGGCGACGCGCCCGTCGTCGAGGCCGGCCGCGAGGTTCCGCCGCGCCCTGGCCGTCGGCGGCAGCGCGAACGCACCGGCGCGCTGCTTGGGCTCGCGGTAGCGCGCGAGCTCGTCGAGCGTGTTCGGCCAGTCGCAGCGGTAGACGAAGTCGAAGTAGGCGTCGCCGGAGTGGTTGGCGATCGCGCCCCAGTGCCGCGCGTACTTCATGCCGTGGATCATCGCGCCGTAGCCGCCCGACGACTTGCCGAAGCAGCCGCGGTGCTCGCGCGCGGCCAGCGTGCGGAACTCGCGGTCGATGAACGGGACGATTTCGCGCGTGAGGTAGTCGGCGTAGTTGCCGATCGCCGGCGAGTTGACGTACTGGTTGCCACCGTAGGCGGTGAAGCAGTCGGGGAACACGATGATCGCCGGTCCCATCCGGCGCTCGTGGATGAGCCGGGCGGCGCGCTCGGGAACGTTGTCGCCGAACGGCTTCCAGTTCGCGTGGGCCAGGCCCGACCCGGTGAAGCCGACGAGGTCGTAGAGCACCGGGAAGCGGCGCCCGCGGCCGCGGCTGCGACTCTCGTCGTACTGCGGGGGCAGCCAGACGGCGAGCTTGCGCCGGTGCGGATCGGCGAGCGGGTTGTCGGCGAGGATCCGCGATTCGTGCTCGAGCACGACCAGTGTGCCGGCGGCGGAGGTGGGGCGCTTGCGGGCCATGGAACTCCCGGTGCTGGACGTTGGTGGGCGAGCGCGACCATTGTGCCGGCCCGCCGGCGCGGCCGCAACGCCGTCGCGGCAAGGACGACGCCCCGGCTACTTCTTGCGCTTCTTGCGTTTCTTCTTGTCCAGCAGCATCGAGCCGCGGCACGCCTCGGTCCCGCAGCGGCAGGCGAAGGCCTCGCGAACCTTGCGGGTCACCTTGCCGTCGTAGGACAGCCGATAGTCGTAGGTCAGCTCCTCGCCGGGGCGGATCTTGCGCAGCGCCTCGATGAACACGCGGCCCTTCTCGGTCTCGGAGGTGATGCAGTTGGGGTCGCAGGAGTGGTTGATCCAGCGCGCGGCGTTGCCCTTGATCCCCGCGTCGATCACCCGGCCGTCGGACAGCTCGAAGATGAACGTGTGATAGGGATTGTCGGGGTCGCTGTCCGGCCGCAGCGAGGCGATGTCCCAGGTCGTGCGGTCGCCGCGGTACTCGACGATCGTCTTCCCCTTGCGGATCTTGTTGGCGGCGAACACGCCGCGGCCGTGGATCACGGAATCGCGCACGACGTAGTCGCGCTTGCTCTTGGTTTCGGGCATTGCGGGCGGGATCTCGAGGGAAGGTTTGCCGGGCCGGCGAAACCGCGATTCTATCGCGTCCGTCGCCGCGGCCGCTGCCCGGCCGGCGCGGTACCCTCATTCGGGAGGGGTCGCGCCGCCGCGGTGGTGGTTGCGGCGTTCAGAGCAGCGGCTCGCTCACCTTCTCGCCGCGCTCGTAGACGACGTGCGCCCGGCCGACGATCAGGGGATCGAGCGGGCCGATGCGTTCGAGGTCCTTGTTCGAGTACGGCAGCTTGTGCAAAAGGTAGCGCATCGCATTGAGCCGCGCCCGCTTCTTGCAGTCGGATTTGATCACCGTCCACGGCGCATCGGCGGTGTCGGTGTAGAAGAACATCGCCTCCTTGGCCTTGGTGTAGTCGCCCCACTTGTCGAGCGACGCCATGTCGATCGGCGAGAGCTTCCACTGCTTCAGCGGGTGGACCCTGCGCTCCTTGAACCGGCGGCGCTGCTCGGCCTGGCTGACCGAGAACCAGTACTTGATGAGGTGGGTGTTGTTGTGGACCAGCATGCGCTCGAACTCGGGCGCCTGGCGCATGAACTCGAGGTATTCCCGCTGGGTGCAGAAATCCATCACCCGCTCGACGCCGGCGCGGTTGTACCAGGACCGGTCGAAGAGCACGATCTCGCCCGCGGTCGGCAGGTGCTCTACGTAGCGCTGGAAGTACCACTGCCCGCGCTCGAGCTCGGTCGGCTTTTCCAGCGCCACGACCCGGGCGCCGCGCGGGTTGAGGTTCTCCATGAAACGCTTGATCGTCCCGCCCTTGCCGGCGGCGTCGCGGCCCTCGAACAGGACCACGATCTTCTGTCCGGTCTCCTTCACCCAGGCCTGCAGCTTGAGCAACTCGACCTGCAGCCGGTACTTCTGCCGCTCGTAGTTCTTGCGCGCCATCAGGTTCCGGTACGGGTAGCCGCCGCTGCGCCAGTCGTCGGCGAGCTCGTCGTCGGGACTCGCGGCGAGCTTTTCCGCGGCCTGCTCCTGCTCGCGGAGCATCTGCCGCAGCAGTGCCGCCGCGTCCTGCGGCGAGCGGCCGGCCAGGACGTCGGCGAAGGCCTCGAGCTGCGCCACCGTCGCGCCGGTCACGTTGTCGTCGACCGCGTGGCGCTCGATCGCCGCCTGGCTGCCGGTCGGGCCGATGTCGCCGGCGGCGACGCGGCGGGGCCGCTTCCCCGGCGCCACCTTCGCCGGGGGCGGCGTGGGCGGCGCCTCGCTTCCGCCTTCGGGTGCCGGTGTGGCGCGCGGGCGTGCGGGCCTCTTGCGGGCGGCGGGTGCCTCTGGCATGACGTGCTTCCTCCGTCGGGGTACGAATGGGCCGCGGCGCTCGCCGCGGCGGTCAGCCGGGATTGTAAACGCGACCGGTTGCGGCGGCGGTGCGTCGCCGAGGCGCGAACGACAACGCTCCGCGAGCGGCCCCGGACGGAGGACCGCGCGGCGCGCGGCAGATCAGCGGCCCTTGGGGCTCGCCCGGGTGCGCACCGAGATGCGCGGAACGACGGCCGGCGGGCGGGGGCGCGCTGCGGTCGCGCCACCCGGGGCGCCGGGCTTGCCCTTGGCACCTGCGAACGGCGGGGTCGGCTTGCCTTTGCTCATCGAACGCCTCCTCTGGCCTGATGGTTGCGCGGCGACGCGGCCGCTGCGGCCATTCTCGGCCGCGGTCGCCAAATGTGCAATGCGTCGCGCGCTCCCGGGCGCCGGCGGCGCTGTGGCGCAGGCGTCAATGGCGGTCGGGAGAACCCATCCGCCAGACGAGGTCGACCGCGATCGTCTCCGCGTCGTT
>DATIUK010000239.1:0-4313 GCA_035466885.1 Casimicrobiaceae bacterium | reverse complement strand
CTCCCTTTGCTCGGGGCGCCCCGGTCCGGGGCACCGCATTCAACGTCCGCGACGGGCGGACGCTCAGAAATAGCCACCCTTGTCGGTGATGTCCTTGACGGTCTCGCCGGCGGCGACCCAGTCGAAGATCTGGCGTTCGTTGGCGACGATGGCCTCCGCGCGCTCCAGCACGGCCATCGCGAGCGAGCGCGGCACGGCGACCGCGCCGTCGGCGTCGCCGATGACGATGTCGCCCGGGCGCACCAGCACGTCGCCGATCTGCACCGGTATCTGGTAGTGCGTGATGAGGCAGCGCCCCAGGCTGCCGTTCGGGCTGCGGTAGCGGTAGATGACGGGAAAGTCCTTGTCGAGGATCTGCCGCGTGTCGCGGATGCCGCCGTCGATGACTGCGCCGCGCACCCCCTTGGCGAAGACGGTCGCCGTCATCACGCCGCCCCACATCGTGCCGCGCGTGTCGCCGGAGCTGTCCCAGACGACGACGGCGTCCTCGTGCATCGCCTCCAGCATCTCGATGCGGAAGGTCATCTCGCCGGTGATCCGCGTGTTGGGCGCGCTCTTGACCGTGAACGCGACGCCGGCGAAGCAGCGCTCGGGGCGCAGCGCGACGAGCGTGCTGGGGAACGCCTGGTCGAGGAGGCAGTGCTCGCGCAGCACGTCGCTGACGATCGCCGAGGCGAGCCGCTCGTAGCGGGCGAGCAGATCCTTCAGGGGTATCGGCAAGCGGACGTCGGGGATCGACTCGCGCTCGGCGACGAGCCGTTCAAGGTTCATCATCGCGGCCTCGCGCTGCAGGCGCGTCGGCGGCTGCGCGGGCGCCTTCGTGTCGGCGCGGCGCGTGGTCCCGCCCTTGGCCCTGGTCATCGGGGACTCCCCTCGTGATCTCAAATGTGATACAAATTGTCACCAATGAGAAAAGTCTAGCACCGCGCCCGGGCCGCGGCAAGGCCGCGGCCGGCGGCGAGACGAAGGGACCGCAATGGACTCGACCACGCCCGCGCTCGAGCGCGCACTGACCGTCCTCGATCGCCTCGGGGAGAACCCGCAGGGCCTGTCGGCCGCCGAGCTCGCGGCGGCCGCTGGCGTCCCGCGCGCGAGCCTCTACCGGATGCTGCGCGTGCTCGCGGAGCGGGAGTTCGTGGTCGCCGCTGTCGGCGGCTACCGGCTCGGGCCGGCCGTCACGCGGCTGGCGTCGCGCGTCGCCATGCGCGACCTGCCGGCACTCGCCCAGCCGCTGATGGACGCGCTCTGCGCGCGCACCGGCGAGTCGGTCAAGCTCGTGCTGCGGGAGGGAACGGAGGCCGTCACCGTGGCTGCGGCGCACTCCGGCAACGATGCGCGGATCGCCGTGCGCATCGGCAATAGGCTTCCGCTGTACGTCGGGGCGTCGCAGCGGCTGCTGCTGTCGCGCGCTCCGCCGGAGGTCGTGGCGGCGGTGCTGGCGGCACCGCGCGCGCGGGTGGCATCGGGAACGATCACCGGCGCGCGCGAGCTGCGCCGGAACCTGGCCGAGCTCGCGACGCGGCGCTCGGTCGCCGGGCACAGCGAGGGCATCGAGGGAGTGGGCGCGGTGGCTGCGTGCGTCGACGACGCGACGGGCGCCACCCGCGCGGTGCTGGTCAGCGTCTACGTCCAGGCGGGAAAGACGGCGGCCCGCCTGCGCGAGCTGCGCGAGGCGACCGAGGCGGCCGCGCACGGACTCTCGCAGCTCCTGGGCGGGCTCTGAGAGACGCGCGTCCCGCGTGCGGTGTCGCGGACCGGCGCCCGGCCACCGCAGCCACGGAAGGATGAAAAAGGGCAGGCGCCTCGCCTGCCCTCGGGTGCTGCCCGTGCGCGCCGGGTTGCCCGGCGCGCAACCGCCCTGCCGTCAGACGCCGCTCTTGGCGCGCAGCTCCTTGAAGTACGCGTCGAGGTGCTGCGCCTGCAGGCGCTGCTGCAGCTGGGGCTTCACCTCCTCGTACGGCGGGACCTTGGCGTCGCGGACGTCGTCGACGCGGATCACGTGCCAGCCGAACTGCGACTGCACCGGCTGCGCGGTGAACTTGCCTTTTTCGAGCTTGACCATCGCGTCGGAGAACGGCTTGACGAAGTTGGACGGCGCGTTCCAGTCGAGGTCGCCGCCGTTGCCCTTCGAGCCCGGGTCCTTCGACTGCTCGGCCAGCTTCTCGAACCGCTCGCCCTTCTGCAGCGCGACGATGATCTCCTTCGCGTCGCCTTCCTTCTCGACCAGGATGTGGCGGACCTTGTATTCCTTGTCGCCGATCTGGGACTTGATCTTGTCGTACTCCGCGCGCAGCGTCGCCTCGGGGATCGGGTTGGCCTTGACCCATTCGCCGACGTACGCGCGCACCAGCACGGTCTGCGCGGAGAGGTCCATCTGGTTCTTGATGTCGGCGTTCTTGTCGAGGCCCTTCTTCTTCGCTTCGCGGACGAGGAGTTCGCGGGTGGTGAGCTCGTCGCGGACCGCGTTGCGCAGCTCCGGCGTATCCGGCTGGCCCTGGGCGAGGCGCTCCTTCAACAGCATGTCGTAGTACGCCTTGGGATAGAGCTCCTTGCCGGCGGCGGGGGCGGCGGCAGGGGCGACGGCCGGCGCCGCACCCTTGGCCGGGGCCTGGGCGTGCGCGGGTCCCGCCAGCGCGAACGCCGCGGCGACGGAGAGCAGGAGAGTCTGACGAAGCATCGGTTGCATCCTTTGTGGTTGGCTTCAGGTTGGGAATTCGTCCGGGGCCAGGGCGCGTATCGAAAGCGCGTGCACCGGATGAGGCAGCAGGTCGCTCACTTCGCGCAGCACGCGCTGGTGACGTTCGAGTCGCGAGAGGCCGGAAAAGTTCTTCGACACGACCAGCACCGAAAAGTGCCCGGCGCCACCGGCTGCACCGGCGTGCCCGACGTGGTCGGCCCCGTCGTCGCGGATCTCGAGGACCGTCGGCGCGAGCGCCTGGAGGCGGACGCGCAGGGTTTCGGCGGCCGGGTTCAGGACGGCTCCTCGGCGAGGTGGCGCGACAGCCACAGGCCCTGGACGAGGGCGAACACCAGAAACAGGCCGATTCCGCCCCAGACCTTGAAGTTGACCCAGGTGTCGGTCGGGTAGTGGAACGCGACGTACCAGTTGGCCACGCCCATGAAGGCAAAGAACCCGACCCACGCCCAGGTGAGGCGCGTCCAGACCGGATCCGGCAGTGCGACGCCCTTCATCAGGTAGGTGAGCAGGTTGCGTCCGAAGGCCAGGCGCCCGATCGCCAGCGTCGCTCCGAACACGCCGTAGAGCACCGTGGGCTTCCACTTGATGAACGTCTCGTCCTGCAGCAGGAGCGTGGCGCCGCCGAAGACGACGATGATCGCCAGCGAGATCCAGTGCACGGTCGAGACGCTGCCCCTCTTCCAGCGGAACCAGGCGATCTGCACGATCGACGCCGCGATGGCGACCGCCGTCGCGGCGTAGATGCCCTGCCACTTGAAGGCAATGAAAAAAAGGATCAGCGGGAAATAGTCGGCAAGAAACTGCATAACCTACTAGTCTAGCACGCTTTCTGCTGCCCCATGGATGTTGGCGCCGGGAGCAGCGCGGAGACCCGGTGGGGACGCCGGGGGTCAGGTCGCAGCGAGGAGGCCGCGCAGGCGCGGCCAGTCGAAGGCCGGCCCCGGGTCGGTCTTGCGCCCAGGCGCGACGTCGCTGTGCCCGGCCAGGTCGGCCAGCGGGTAGTGGCGGCGCAGCAGCCGCAGCAGGCGGGCGAGGCGGACATACTGCGCCGCGGTATACGGCCGGTCGTCGGTGCCCTCGAGCTCGATGCCGATCGAGAAGTCGTTGCAGCCGGCGCGGCCCTTCCAGGTCGACGCCCCGGCGTGCCAGGCGCGCTCGGTGCACGCGACGAACTGCAGCAGCTCGCCCCGGCGCCGGACGAGGAAGTGCGCGGAGACGCGCAGGTGCGCGATGCCGGCGTAGTAGGGGTGCGCCGCGGGGTCGAGGCGGTTGGTGAAGAGGTCGACGATGCCCGGGCCGCCGAACTCTCCGGGAGGCAGCGAGATACCGTGGACCACGGCAAGCGTGATTGCGGTGCCCGGGGGGCGCGCGTCGCGGTTGGGCGAGGCGATCCGGCGCGCCGCCGCAACCCAACCGGCGGCGTCGAGCGCGGGATGGCGAGCGCGGCCGCCGGCCCTGGTGCCGGTCATCGCCCGCCCATCGCCGGGATGCCGGCCGACCGCCAGCGGCACGGGCGCGGCGGCGGACCGCGCCGCGGCTCGGATGCGAGGCTGCCGCGAGCCCTACTTGATCCCAAGCCGCTCCATCCGGTAGGGAATGGCAGGTTTTCTCGTTT
>DATIUK010000238.1:0-4069 GCA_035466885.1 Casimicrobiaceae bacterium | reverse complement strand
GACCACCCGCAGCGCCGTGCTGGGAGCCGGATTGATGGAGGCGGTGAAGGCCACGCCGACCGCCGGCAGCTCGCGCCCGCCGCCGGCTGCGACGGCGTCCTCGACGCCCCCGCCGGTGAAGGTCGGCTCCGCACCTCCGGCGCGCGGCCTCGCCCACGCGAACACGCTGATCGGCATCAGCTCGGCCACCGGCGGGCCGCCGCCGATCGTCCCGCGGCGTCGCACGCCCTCGGCCGGCACGCCCGCGACCGACGCCCGCACCCACGGCGCGACGCTCATCGGGATGGCCGGCGTCGTCCCGCGTCGCTCGACGCCGATGTCCGGCACCCCGATGCCGAAGGTCACGCCGGCCGCAGGTACGCCGCCGCCCCCGCCGCTCGTCATCACCGCGAAGCCGCCGGCCATGGCGGACGCAGCCTCGAGCGACGGCGGCACCGGCAAGGCCGCGCGACCGAAGGTCGACATGCCGCCGGTGATCCGCGTCCCCCAGGGCGGCATGCTGGGCTCGTCGGCGCCGGTGAAGACCGAACGCACGGGCAGCCTCCTGTGCGAGGTCCTGCTCCGCGACGGCGCGATCACGCAGGAGCAGATCGACCGCGCGATCGCGATCCAGGAAGAGCGGGGCGGTCAGATCGGCCGCATCCTCGTCTCGATCGGCGCCTGCGGCGAGGAGGCCATCGCCCGCGGCCTCATCGAGCAGCTCAAGGTCCGCAAGAACACCGGCTACGTCACCGACGTCTCCCTCGCCGCGCGCGAGAACAAGGACGTCGCCGGGCTCAAGGTCCTCACCAAGCCGAACTGGACCATCGTGACGTTGCTGCTGACCGACCTCTTCTCGCTGCTGCTCGCAGCGCTCGTCGCCACGTCCGTGCACTGGGCGCGCACGTATTCCGATCTCGGCGGCACCGACTGGACGTCCTGGCTGGTGGTCGGTCCTTCGATCGCGCTCTGCATGCTGACGTTCCTCGGCCTCGAGCTCTACTCGCCGATGGCGAAGAGCACGCCGGACGAGATCCGCGACATCGTCTTCGCGACGTCGCTCGTGCACCTCGGCGCGTCGGTGCTCTCCACGCTCGGCGACCTGCCGATCGTGAAGTGGGGCGTGTTCGTGCGCGGCGTCTGGTGGCTCGCCACGCTGTTCCTGGTCCCGGTCGTCCGCTCGCTGGTCCGCAACAAGCTGTGCACCCAGGCGTGGTGGGGCATCCCGGTCTGCGTGCTGGGCGCCGCGAAGACCGGCCGCCTCATCGTGCGCACGCTCAAGGCGCAGCCGCGCTCCGGCCTCAAGCCGGTGATGCTCCTCGACGACGATCCCGCCAAGCACGGCACGCTGCGCGCGAGCTTCGCGAACGAGGTGATGGACGTCTACTCCGTCAACGTGTCGGCCGCGCACTTCATGAGCGAGTCGCAGCGGCAGGCGCTCTCCGACGATCTCTTCGGGCCCGAGAGCGAGGCCGCGACCGGCCCCATCAGCTCCGATCACATCCCGATCCCGCCGTCCTCCTGGCACTCCAAGCTCGACGTCACGGCGGCCGCCACCGGCAGCGACGACAACCAGTTCCTCGGGCCCGAGAGCGCCAAGCCCCGCGGCCGCGAGCGCATGATCCCCAAGGACGCCTCGCAGTTCCCGCGCGGCAAGTTCGCCGAGGTCGAGGGCGTCCCGGTGGTCGGCGATCTCGCGCTGGCGCCCATCCTCGCGACGCGCCTCAAGATCCCCTACGCGGTCCTGGCGATGCCGGGCGTCGACGGGCCGAAGCTGCTCCAGATCGTCGAGCGCGTCGGCGGGCGCTTCTCCCACCTGCTGGTCATCCCCGATCTCTTCGGCTTCGCGACGCTCGGCGTTCCCGCCAAGAACCTGGGCGGCATCCTGGGCGTCGAGGTCAGGCAGCAGCTGCTCCTCCCCGGCCCGCGTCTCGCCAAGCGCGTGATGGACGCGACGCTCACGAGCCTCGGCGTCCTCTTCGTCCTGCCGTTCCTCGTGCTCATCGCCCTGCTGATCAAGCTCGATTCGAAGGGCCCGATCTTCTACTCGCAGAACCGGCTCGGGAAGGACGGCGAGTTCTTCAAGGCCTACAAGTTCCGCACGATGCACGGCGACGGGGAGTCGCGGCTCAAGGCGATCCTCGACGCCGATCCGCAGCTCCGCGCCGAGTACGAGATTTACCACAAGCTCCGGAAGGATCCGCGCGTCACCCGGATCGGCCGCGTGCTCCGCAAGTTCTCGCTCGACGAGTTCCCGCAGCTGCTCAACGTCATCATCGGCGACATGAGCCTCGTCGGACCGCGTCCCTACATCGAGCGCGAGGTCACCGAGATGGGCGGCCAGGAGAAGATCATCCTGCGGGCGCCGCCGGGGATGACCGGCATGTGGCAGGTGAGCGATCGCAACGCCACGAGCTTCGCGCAAAGGGTGCAGATCGACGTGTATTACGTGCGCAACTGGTCGCCCTGGCTCGATATCCATATCCTCGCGAAGACGTTCGGCGTCGTCGTGAAGGGCTCGGGGGTCTGATCTCCGAGTCGCGGTGCTACGCACGTTTCGCGTGGGCAAGACGGCCCCACGATTTTCGGTGGAGCACGCGCGTCTGGGGCGTTTCGCACCGACAAACCTCGTATGTCAGCGGACTCTGTCACCCGTTCCGCCGTTGGAACGCTGGTACGGCCGATGCTACGCTGGGCGGATAATGAAACGCATCCTGCCCTTCTCCTTGGTCGTCTGCGGATCCATCCTCGCCTATGCCTGTTCCAGTTCGAGCAGCGACCCCCCGGTGACCCCTGGCAACGAGGGTGGTTCGAGCGGGTCCAGCGGAACGAGCGGCACCAGCGGCACCAGCGGCACCAGCGGCGGCCCGGATGACAGCGGCACCGACGCGCCCGTCACGTCCGGCAACCCGATCGAAGGCATCGGCACCCCGACCGAGATCCCGGCGCTGTCCGGCATCTACACCGACGGCCCCGTCTGGCGCGTCGACGGCCTCTACTTCTCGACGTACGGAGCGGCCGGCGCGTTCGTGAAGCTGACGCTTCCGAACAGCCCGAACGAGGTTCGCAAGGTCGTCGGCGCGGGGAACTACCCGATTGGCAACACGTTCGACACCAAGACGAACACGTTCGTCTCGGTCGAGGTGACGCCCGGCGTTCGAAGCGGCACGATCGTGCGGACGCCGGCAGCCGGCGGGGCGGGGACGCCGATCACGCTCAACTACGCGGACGCCGGCGGAGACCCGTTCGACGCCCTGAACGACGTCGTGGCGCGCAAGGACGGCACGCTCTACCTGACGGATCCTGGCTATCAGGCGGAGCCGGGTGTCCAGCTGACGATCAACCATCTCTGGCGCGTCACCCCGACCGGCACCGTCTTCGAGACGCCGCTCGAGGGTCGCCCGAACGGTATCGCCCTGTCGGTGGACGAGAAGACGCTGTTCGTGTCGTTCACGGATCCCGCCGCGCCCGCGCTCCCGAACATCCTCAAGTACCCGCTTGCTGTCGACGGTGCGATCGGCGCGAGCTCCTTGTTCGTCTCGCTGGGCGGAAACAAGGACACGACGGCGGTTGACGGCATCACCGTCGACGGCGCGGGCAACGTGTACGCCGCCGTGAAAACCGGCGTCGACGTCTTCAAGCCGGACGGCACGAAGTGGGGCCACATCACGACCACCAAGCAGGCGACCGCGGTCGCCCTCGGCGGAGCCGACAAGAAGACGCTCTTCATCACCACGGCCGCCGGCCTCTTGCAGGTCGGAGTCAAGGTCGCCGGCAAGTAAGTGAACGAGGCACCTCGCGGTCGTTGCGTCGCCCCTTGCGGGCGATGCCAGCGACCGCGACGGTAGCCGGCCACGCGCGCTACTTCGTCTTCAAGAACGCCCAGGTCACGGCGGTGCCGTTCTGCCAGATCGTGTGGTTCATGCCCGGGATCTGGCACCAGACCTCGGGGCGATCCGTCGCGCAGCCGTCGTAGGCGACGCACGGGCTCGGGTCGTAGGCCTTCGTCGTGCTCTGGCACTTGTTCGTGGCGCGCCAGTAGTCGCGCGCCTTCGTGCCCTCGCTGAGGGGAACGGAGCTGTCGGCAGTG
>DATIUK010000237.1:0-5177 GCA_035466885.1 Casimicrobiaceae bacterium | reverse complement strand
AGCTCACGATCGCGCGTTCCCGCGAACGCGCCGAACAGCAAGCCCGCGATCGAAAAGAACCACCATCCGCGCAGCAGCAGCGCGCCACCCGAATCGAAGCCGCTGTGGCGGGCGGCCACGTCGAGCGCCCCGGGGAACAGGCCGTGAAGCGCGGCGGCGCCGATGCCGACGGCCACAGCGGTTGCCGCGGCAGTCAGCGCGATGTGGCGCCAGCCCCGCCAGCCCGCCAGCTCGGCGATGACCGGGCCGGCGATCGCGCCGGCACCGAGGGTCGCCAGCTCGATGCCGAGCCATGGCAGGTGGGCGATCACGAACTTGCCGGTGCCCTGCGATTCGCCGGTCGACCAGACGCGGATCGCCTCGATGGTCGCGAGCAGGGTGGCGAACGCGGCGATGGCTGGCCACCGCCCGCGCAGCGGTCCCGCCTGCTGGCGCGGCGCCGTGACGGCTCGTCGCCGCGCATCCCAGGTAGGCGTGCGCGTGCTCAGCGTCTCGGCATCCGCGTTCATCGCTCGACTCCGGCTCCGCCCGTCCGTCGACGAATCGGGTCGGGCATTGTCGGCCCGAGGCCAGGCGGGGCACGCTTCCGAACGGGTCCCGCCGCGCGGCGCGTGGGCCTACATCTGCCGGAACAGATGCGCATAGCTCTCGCTCACCGCGAGGCGTTCGGACCGGTACTTGAGCTGCAGCCGCAGGTGCCCCCGGTCGTCGCGACTCACGCTGGCGATCGAATTGACGTTGACCAGGGTCGAGCGATGGATCTTCCAGAACAGGTTCGGGTCGAGCTCGTCGGTCAGTTCGCGGATCGACTTGCGGATCAGCGCCTCGGCGTTCGGGGTCACGACCAGCGTGTACTTGGCGTCGGCCTGGAAATAGCAGATCTCCTGGACGGTGATGAGATTGACGGTCCCGCCGATCGAGGCATTGATCCAGCGCAGGTAGCGGCCGGAGTCGACGGGCCGCAGTTCGAGTTGGGCGATGGCGCCGGTGTGATCGGGCGGTGGCTCGGTAACCCTCGCCTTCAGTCGCTGCACCGTCGTGCTCATCCGCGGGATGCTGAGCGGCTTGACCACGTAGTCGAGCGCACCCTGGTCGAACGCCGCCAATGCGTACTGGTCGTAGGCGGTGACGAACACGATGTGAGCGTGCGCTGTGGCCTGCTTCGCTACCTCGAGGCCCGAGAGCCCGGGCATTTCGATGTCGAGGAACAGCACCGACGGCCGGAGCGCGAGGAAGAGCCGCAGCGCCTCGATGCCGTCGCTGGCGCGGCCGACGATCGACAGCTCGGGCCACAGCGCGTGCAGCGCGTCGGCGAGCTCCGCCTGCAGCAGCGGCTCGTCCTCGGCAACGAGTGCGGTGATCGGACTCATCGCCGGGCATCCGTGCCCTGCGCCACGTCGCGTCCCTGCAGCGGCATGCGCAGTGTCGCGACGACGCCGGAGGGGGCATTCGGCGCGAGCGCGAGGCTGCCGGCACCGCCGAACAGCGCACCGAGGCGCGCCCGCGTGTTCGCCAGACCGACTCCGCTGCCGCCGGCGGGCACGGCTGCGAAGCCGACGCCGTCGTCGGCGACCGAGACCTCGAGCCGGTCCGGCGTTGCACGCGCGCGGATGACCACGGTGCCGCCCTTCGGGGTCGGGGCGAGGCCGTGCTTGATCGCGTTCTCGGCCAGCGTGAGCAGCATCATCGACGGAAACGGGTGTCCGGCGAGCTCTTCGGGAATCTCGATGACGTGGCGCAGCCGCGCGCCCATGCGGACCTTGAGGATCCCGAAATAGGCGCCGACGAGACCCGCCTCCTGCGCCAGCGTCGACTGGGCGTCGTGCATCTGCGGCCACGCGGCGCGAAGGTAGAGCCCGAGATTGCGCAGCATCGCGACGCCGGCGTCCACGTCGTCGCGGCACAGCCGCCTGACGTTGGCGAGCGCGTTGAACAGGAAGTGTGGCTCGATTTGCGCGCGCATCAGGTTGAGGCGCGCCTCCAGGTTCTCCCGTCCCAGCGCGATTCGGCGCGCCTGCAACCGGTACAGTTCGTCGGCCGCGCGGGACGCGCGCTGCTGCAGGAAGTGGATGGTCGCGGTGCCGTGACCGACGGCCATCCAGAAGCAGACATCTGCCCAGAAGCGCCGGGCATGGAACGCACCCCAGCCCATGCCTTGCTCGACGTTAAGCATCGATGCGCCCAGGAACGCGCCTGCGAGCAGCGCCGTGGCGTACAGCGCGAACGCGCGTCCCACCGGCCAGCCGCGCGCGGCCACTTCCGCGGACGTGAGCGCCAGCATCATCGCCAGGCCCATCCACAGGCACTCGACGGCGTGGAGCGGCCATCGCCAGAGGTTGTGCCCGAGACCCGCACCGCCCGCGGGTAGCGGCTGGAAGTAGAACTCGGTGGAAATGAGCAGCGAGATGGCGACGGTCAGCGCCAGCCGTCTGCCGAGCACGCGCGGCGACAGCACGACGACACTGCCGTATCGCCGCATGCCTTCGTGCCGCGGGTCGCCCGGTTCGAGTGCCATGGATCCTCCGGCGTCGAACGGGACCAACCTTGTTCCTTTCCGGCGCGTTGCGCAAGCCGGGGTGCGACGAAACCGTCGCAGCGCACCGCCAAACCGGCCAAAACGGGCCTGAAACCGGGATGGTGGGCGTCGGCAGCAGCCTGGCGATCCGCTGCCGGCAGCCTGCTGACCCGCCGTGCGTGCGGCAGCAGGCGGAGGGTCAGGAACCTCCGTTCATCGGGTCGGTCCGCGCCGAGACCGCGGCGACTTGATGGCCCATGGGGTCCGCGCGCCCGACGCCGGGCGCCGGGTGCCGCCGGGCCGTCAGAACGCCGCCTGCTTCGGCGACGGCCCGATGACGCGGGTGCGCACGGCGTCGGACGCGGCCTGCATTACCTCGCCGTACGCGAACGCATGGGAGAAGCCCAGGCGGTCGAGCGTCGCCACGAGGTCGTGTTCGCCGGAGGACGGCGGAGAATCGTCATCCGGCAGGAAGCCGCTGGCCAGCATCGCGACCGCGCCCAACGCGATCGCGGCGGCGACTCCGGCACCCAGGGTCGTTTCGGTGGGGCGGTGGAGATGGAAGTTCATGGTGCCTCCGCGGGGTGGCTGCGCGGCGGTCCGGATCCCGAACGCGCCTTGCGCAGGGACTCAACGTAGCCCCGCGCCAGCGAGGCTGCAACGACGATGCGACCAAACCGGCCGCCGGATGACCGAAGGCGGCGACGGCGGCGCGGAATGACCGCGTCGGCCGCTTGGTGCGGGTGGCTCGCGGGCGGGCCGATCGGGCCGCAGCGACGCTGCGGGGGACCTGCCGATCCCGCCGCGCGGGATAGGCCTAGGAAGCGGCGACCTTCGCCGGACTCCAGACGCCGTCGCAGGACGCGCGTGCCGGATCGCCGGCGGGCAGCTTGGCGCAAACCCCCGCGAGCTGGGTCTTGAGCCGCTTCACGGCATCCTGGCGCGCCTTGTCCTTGTTCCAGTCGCCAAGCTTCTTCGCCATCCGCTCCAGGTAGCGGTGGTTGCGGTCGTAGAAGGTGTCGGGGACGGGCTCGAGCTCGCCGATCACCTGGCCGGCGGCCTTTTCGATTTGGGCGGTGGCCTCCGGTGTCAGGTCGACGAGCGTGCCGACGTAGCTCACGCCCCATTGCAGCCGTGTCGCCGGTCCGGTGGCCGCCGCGTAGGCCTTCTCGGCCCAGGCGACCGCGCCGGCCTTGTCGCCGCGCTTCCTGGCGTTGCTCGCGAGCCCGAGCATCGCGTAGTACGGCGTGTTCGAGCGCGCAAGCTCGGCGGTGAGCAGCGCGTCCGATTCGTCGAGAAGGCCCGCCGCCGCCAGCACGTACGCGCCGCCGTTGATCACCGTCTCGCGGGCGTAGGGGTTCGTCGTCTCCTTGTCGCCGCGGGCAGCGGCCTCGCGCGCGCTGGCAAGCAGCGGCTCGGGAAGCTTCGCGTCGCCGGCGTCGAGCCGGGCGAGGTCGATCCGTCCGCCGACGGCGGACAGGCGGTCGGCGGCGGAGAGGCTCGCGTCCGCCGCGAGCCGGACCAGCACGGCGTCCCAGGCCGCGACCAGTGCGGCGCGCCCATCGGACTTCGGCAGGCTGACCTGCCCGGTGATCTCGCGCGGGTAGCCGGTGACGAGGTCGAAGCTCTCGCGGACGATCTGCGGATTCGCCAGCATCTTCGCCAGCTCGTCGCGCGCGCCCGGGTCGTCGGCCGGCTTGGCGCCCGGCGCCTTGGCCTCGGCGACCAGCGCCTTCAGCTTGAGGCGCGCCGCGGTGACGGTCTCCGCGGGCGGGCAGGCCTGCGCGAGCCGGCGCAGGGTCGCGGCGAGGTCTTTTTTGGGAATGAGCGCCTGCTCGTCGGTGTCCCACGAGTAATACGCGAGCATCCGCCAGTCGTCGGCCGAGAGCGGCGGCTCCGCGGCGCCGCCCTTGGCGAGGGCTGCGGCCAGCGTGGCCTTCACCGGACGCGCGCCGCCCATCCCGAGGGCCAGCACCTGCATGTACTGCTCGGCGTCGGCCTCGCCGGGCAGGCGCGTGATCTCGGTGCCGTCGGGGGTGAACAGGATCATCGTCGGATAGCCGCCGATCCTGAACCGCGCGCCCTGCCGCTGCGCGCTCTTGCTGTCGCCGTCGAGGTAGACCGGCACGAAGTGGCGCGAGCGCTCGATGAAGTCCTGGCGGTTGAAGAGCGTCGCCTTCACCTGGTTGCACGGCGGGCACCAGACGGCGCCCCAGTACAGGAATACGGGCTTGTTCTCGGCCTTGGCCTTGACGAACGCGGCGTCGACGTCGCCCTTCTCCCAGGCGATCTCGGCCGGCGCCGCGGCGACGACGGGGATCGCGGGCGCAGATGCCTTGGGTGGCGTGGCCGGCGGATCCGGAGCCTTGGAGCAGGCGGTGGCGAGAAGCAGGACGGAGAGGACGAGGATGCGGGGCATGGTCGTGCGCCGGACGCGGGTGGAAAGCCGGCGATTATGCACCACGGCCCGGTCTCGGAAGCAGGTCCGGCGAGCCGCACCGGACTCCGCGCGCCAACCGGGCGATCCGGGCGGACGGGTGGTGCCGCGGGGGAGGGGGCGAGGTCAAGCCCGTTCGGCGATCAAACTTCCTGGACGCGGTACCATTTCAACCTGGTCTACCCACGGAGGTGGCGCGCGATGTTCGTCTACGGCAAGGAGTGC
>DATIUK010000236.1:0-12315 GCA_035466885.1 Casimicrobiaceae bacterium | reverse complement strand
CACGAGCTCGCCCTTCAGGAATCGATCTTCACCCGCTTCGGCACCGACCGCATCATGCGCTACGCCTTCGCCCGCGCCGCCGAGCGGCCGCGGAAGTCGGTGACGTCGGCGACCAAGTCGAACGGCATCATCCATACGATGCCGTTCTGGGACGAGCGGTTCAGGGCGATCGCGGCCGAGAACCCCGGCATCGCCACGGCGCAGTACCATATCGACATCCTCGCCGCCCATTTCGTGCTTCGCCCGGAGCGCTTCGACGTGGTGGTGGCGAGCAACCACTTCGGCGACATCCTGTCCGATCTCGGCCCCGCAGTCTGCGGCACGATCGGCATCGCGCCGTCGGCCAACCTCAATCCCGAGCGCGTGCATCCGTCGCTGTTCGAGCCGGTGCACGGCTCGGCGCCTGACATCGCCGGCAAGGGCATCGCCAATCCGATCGGTCAGATCTGGTCGGGCGCGCTGATGCTGGAGTTCCTCGGCCATGCCGAAGCGGCGGCGGCGATCGTCGCCGCGATCGAACGCCTGCTCGCGGACCCGGCGGCGCCGCGGACGCCGGATCTCGGCGGCAATGCCGGCACCGCGGACCTCGGCCGGGCGATCGCCAGCGGGATCTGAAACCGCGGGTCGGTCTTGTCCCAGATCAAGCTCGATGGGGGTTCCGGCGGCGGTTCCCGCCCCGGGAAGGCCGGTTTGTGGCAGCATTCGGCCGGACGAGAACGGCGTCGGCGTGCGACGCGCGGGCGCAGCGGAGGGCTGCGCCGGCATGAGGGCGAGGGCCGAGCGCACGCGCCGGGGCGAAGGATATGCATGGGCGCCCGGCCGTAGTCCGGCGCCATTCCGGGCACCGGATTTCCGCCGCTTCCGGCACCACCGAGGGCCCTCTTTCCGCAGCGGACGGAAAGGGTGCCGTCGCCGCAACCGAAACAGGATTGGTCCAGAACGGAGACGCGAATGTCACTAGTGATCGGAGTCCCCAAGGAGGTCTTCCCGGGCGAGCGGCGGGTTGCCACCGTGCCCGAGGTCGTCGAGAAGCTCATCAAGCAGGGCTTCCGGGTCGCCGTCGAAAAGGGCGCCGGCGATGCGGCGAGCATCAGCGACGACGCCTACCGCGCCGCGGGGGCGGAGGTCGTCGCGGACAAGACCGCGCTGTGGGCGATGTCCGACATCGTCTTCAAGGTGCGCGGCCCGGACGCCGAGGAAGTCGGCCTGCTGCGCGAGGGCGGCACGCTGGTGAGCTTCATCTGGCCGGCGCAGAACCCGGCGCTGCTGCAGAAGCTCGCCGAACGCAAGGCCACGGTCCTGGCGATGGACAGCGTGCCGCGGATCTCGCGCGCGCAGAAGCTCGACGCGCTGTCGTCGATGGCCAATATCGCCGGCTATCGCGCCATCATCGAGGCGGCGCACGAGTTCGGGCGGTTCTTCGCCGGCTCGATCACCGCGGCCGGCAAGGTGCCGCCGGCCAAGGTCTTCGTCATCGGCGCCGGCGTGGCCGGGCTGGCCGCGATCGGCGCGGCGGCGAACCTGGGCGCGATCGTTCGCGCCAACGACACGCGCTCGGAAGTCGCCGACCAGGTCAAGTCGATGGGCGGCGAGTTCGTCCCCGTCGACTACGTGGAAGAGGGCTCCGGCGTCGGCGGCTACGCCAAGGTGATGAGCGAAGGCTTCCAGAAGGCCCAGCGCGAGGTCTTCGCCAAGCAGGCGAAGGAAGTCGACATCATCGTCACCACGGCGCTGATTCCCGGCAAGCCCGCCCCGCGGCTCATCACCGAGGAGATGGTCAAGTCGATGAAGCAGGGCCGCGTCATCGTCGACATGGCGGCCGAGCAGGGCGGCAACTGCGAGTGCACGGTTCCCGGCGAGGTCGTCGTCCGCCACGGCGTCACGATCATCGGCTACAAGGACCTGCCGAGCCGCCTCGCGAAGCAGTCGTCGACGCTGTACGCGACGAACCTCTTCCGCCTGGCGGAAGACATGCTCAAGACCAAGAGCATCGAGGGCGACGCCGTCAACGTCGACATGCAGGACGAGGTCCTGCGTGGCACGACCGTCATCAACAAGGGCGAGGTCACGTGGCCGCCGCCCGCACCCAAGCTCTCGGCGGCGCCACCCCAGGCGGCCAAGCCGGCAGCGGCACCGGCGGCGAAGAAGTCCTCCGGCCACGGCGCCAGCAGCGAGCCGATGGCCGCGCGGTCGCTGGCGATACTGTTCGGCGTCGGGGCGATCCTGTTCTTCCTCGTCGGCAACTACGCGCCGGCATCGTTCCTCGCGCACTTCACGGTCTTCGTGCTCGCCTGCTTCGTCGGCTACATGGTGATCTGGAACGTGACGCCCGCGCTGCACACGCCGCTGATGAGCGTGACCAACGCCATCTCCAGCATCATCGCCATCGGCGCGCTGGTGCAGATCGCGCCGCCGCTCGCGGGGGGCGGCAGCGACCGGCCGGACGCCTGGATCCTGGGCCTGGCCGCGGTCGGTCTCGTGCTCACGGCGATCAACATGTTCGGCGGCTTCGCGGTGACCCGCCGCATGCTCGCGATGTTCCGGAAGTAGGAGATCGACCATGTCCTCGAGCCTTGCCACCGTCTCCTACATCGCCGCCACCATCCTGTTCATCCTGAGCCTCGGCGGGCTGTCCAATCCCGAGACCGCGCGCCGCGGCAACCTGTACGGCATCATCGGCATGGCGATCGCCGTGCTGGCGACGATCCTCGGTCCGCGCGTCACGATGGCGGGCCTGCCCTGGATCGTCGGGACCATGGTCGTCGGCGGCAGCATCGGCCTCTACGCCGCGCGCACCGTGCAGATGACGCAGATGCCCGAGCTCGTCGCGCTGTTGCACAGCCTGGTCGGCCTCGCGGCGTGCCTCGTCGGCTATGCGAGTTACATCGACACCTCGATCCAGTTCACCGGTGCCGAGAAGACCATCCACGAACTCGAGATCTACGTCGGGGTCCTGATCGGCGCGGTGACCTTCTCGGGCTCGGTGATCGCCTTCGGCAAGCTGTCGGGCAAGATCGACGGCAAGCCGATGCTGCTGCCCGGGCGCCACTGGCTCAACCTCGCGCTGCTGCTGCTCGTGATCTGGTACGGCCGCGAGTTCGTCAACGCCCACTCGATCGCCGCCGGCTACCTGCCGCTGGCGGTGATGACCGTGGTCGCGCTGCTGTTCGGCATCCACATGGTCATGGCGATCGGCGGCGCCGACATGCCGGTCGTGGTGTCGATGCTCAACAGCTACTCGGGCTGGGCGGCGGCGGCGACCGGCTTCATGCTGTCGAACGACCTGCTGATCGTCGTCGGCGCGCTGGTGGGCTCCTCCGGCGCGATCCTGTCCTACATCATGTGCCGGGCGATGAACCGCAACTTCATCAGCGTCATCGCCGGCGGCTTCGGCACCGGCGGCGGCACGGCGCCGGCGGCGGGCGCGCAGCCCGCCGGCGAGGTCACGCCGGTCAGCTCGACCGAGACGGCCGAACTCCTGCGCGAGGCGAAGAGCGTCGTCATCGTCCCGGGCTACGGCATGGCGGTCGCGCAGGCGCAGCACACCGTGTACGAGATCACGCACCTGCGGCGCGCGCGCGGCGTCGACGTCCGCTTCGGGATCCACCCGGTGGCCGGCCGGATGCCCGGCCACATGAACGTGCTGCTGGCCGAGGCGCGGGTGCCCTACGACATCGTGCTCGAGATGGACGAGCTCAACGACGACTTCCCCGCCACCGACGTGGCGATGGTCATCGGCGCCAACGACATCGTCAACCCGGCGGCGCAGGACGACCCGACGTCCCCGATCGCGGGCATGCCGGTGCTCGAGGTCTGGAAGGCGAAGACGTCGATCGTGATGAAGCGCAGCATGGCCTCCGGCTACGCGGGCGTCGACAACCCGCTTTTCTACAAGGAAAACAACCGCATGCTCTTCGGCGACGCCAAGAAGATGCTGGACGAGGTCTTCGTGGCGCTGAAGTCGTGATCCCCGCCGCGGACGGTTGAACGGGTCGAGCATGTCCTGGCGCCGCGGCGCAGTCGGGGACCCGGCGAACCGTCGTCGGCCCGGAGGCGCGGCGCCTGCCGCGCAAGAGCGGTCGGGCTGACCCGTCCGCGGCCCGATCGAGCCTGCCATGCCCGGAGCGCTGTCGCACCTCACCGTCCTCGATCTGTCGCGCGTGCTGGCGGGGCCGTGGTGCACGCAGTTCCTCGCCGACCTCGGCGCCTGCGTCATCAAGATCGAGAAGCCGGGCAGCGGCGACGACACGCGCGCCTGGGGCCCGCCGTGGCTGCGCGACGCGAACGGCGCCGACACGCCCGAGGCCGCGTACTACCTTGCGTGCAACCGCGGCAAGCGCAGCGTCGCGGTCGACTTCACGCAGCCCGAGGGCCAGGCGATCGTGCGCGAGCTCGCCGTCCAGGCCGACATCGTGGTCGAGAACTTCCGCGTCGGCGGCCTGGCGAAGTACGGCCTCGACTACGCCAACCTGTCGGCGATCAACCCGCGCCTCGTCTACTGCTCGATCACCGGCTTCGGGCAGACCGGCCCCTACGCCGACCGCGCCGGGTACGATTTCATCATCCAGGGCATCGGCGGGTTCATGAGCGTCACCGGGGAGCGTGACGACCTGCCCGGCGGCGGGCCGCAGAAGGCCGGGATCGCGATCGCCGACCTGATGACCGGGATGTACGCGTCGTCGGCGATCCTCGCCGCGATCGCCCAGCGCGACGTCTGCGGCCGGGGCCAGTACATCGACACGGCGCTGCTCGACACCACGGTGGCGATGATGGCAGTGATGAACATGAACTACCTGGTCAGCGGCAAGCCGCCGGGACGGCCCGGCAACGCGCACCACAACATCGTCCCCCACCAGGTCTTCGCCTGCGCCGACGGCCACCTGATCCTCGCCGTCGGCAACGATGGCCAGTTCGCGAAGTTCTGCGAGTTGGCCGGCGTTCCCGGTTTCGCCGCCGATCCGCGGTTCGCGAAGAACGCCGACCGGGTCGCGCATCGCGGGCAGCTGGTGCCGCTCGTCGCCGGCGTGCTGCGCGAGCGCACGCAGCGCGAGTGGCTCGACCTGCTGGAGCCCGCCGGCATCCCCTGCGGCCCGATCAACCGCATCGACCAGGTGTTCGCCGATCCGCAGGTGATCGCGCGCGGGATGCGCGTCGACCTGCCGCATCCGCTGGCCGGCACGGTGCCCCAGGTCGGCAATCCGGTCCGCTTCTCGGCCACCCCCGTGAGCTACGGCCTCGCGCCACCGCTCCTCGGCGAGCACACCGCAGAGATCCTGGGCGAGCGCCTGGGTTTCGCCGACGCGACCATTGCCGAGCTCGCGCGGCGGGGCGTCGTCGGCGTCCGCTGACGGTGCCCCAACACGCGCCGCGCGGCGACTACGGCACGCTGACCCAGTAGGGCACGACCCAGTTGTCGGCGCGGTGCGGCACGCTCACGCCGGCCCGCGCCGCCCAGGGGATCACCTGCCGGTGCAGCGGAATGTGGTGGACCTCGGCGCTCTGCGCGGCCAGCGCCTCGCGGATCATCGCCAGCCGCGCCTCCGGATTCATCTCGACCTTGATCTTCGCCGTCAGCGCGTCGAGCTTCGGGTTCGAGAAGCGGCCGTAGTTGTAGTCGCCGTCGCCCTTGCCGTTCCAGGCCGCCATCACCGGCTGCAGCGTGAAGATCGCGTCGGTCGAAGCGCCGCCCCAGCCCAGCATGTACACGCTGGTGTCGAGTTTCTCGAGCTTGGGGAAGTACGTGGCGCGCGGCATCGTGTTGACGCGGGTGTTGACGCCGACCTGGCTCCACATCGCGGCGATCGCCTGGCAGATCTTCTCGTCGTTGACGTAGCGGTTGTTCGGGCAGTCGAGCGTGATCTCGAAGCCACCGGCGTAGCCGGCCTCGGCGAGGAGCCTCTTCGCCGCTCCGCGATCGAACGGCAGCCGGCGCTCGAGCTCGGGCGCCGACTGCGCCGGCGACGGCAGCACCAACCCCGTGGGCTTCGACAGCCCGCGCATCGTCGTCCGCTGGATCGCGTCGATGTCGATCGCCCGGTACAGTGCCTCCCGCACCCGCCGGTCCTTGAGCGGATTCCTGCCCTTGACGCTGGAGTAGAGGAGCTCGTCGCGGCCCTGGTCCATGCCGAGGAACACGACCCGGTTCTCGGTGCCCTCCAGCACCTTGATGCCGGGCGTCTGGCCCAGGCGCGGAACGTCCTGCGGCGGGGGGTCGTTGACGAGGTCGACCTCGCCGGAGATCAGCGCGGCGACGCGGGTCGCGTCCGAGCCAATCGGCGTGTAGACGAGCTCGTCGACATTGCCCTCGAAGCGCTTCTCCTTCAGCCCCCACCAGTTCGGGTTCTTCACCAGCACGGTCTTGACGTCGGGTTCGCGCGACCTGAGGACGTACGGCCCGGTGCCCATCGCCTGCCGCGCGGTGATCGAGTCCTCCTTGGCGGTGAAGTTCTGCGGCCGCGCGGCGCGGTTCCTCTCGCACCAGGCGCGGCTCATGATGTTGATCGTCGCCACGTGCTCGAGCAGGATCGGGTTGGGTCCGGCGGTGGCGAACTCGACGGTGAGCTCGTCGATGCGCCGCGCCGTTCCCGCCGCGTTGGCGTACGCGCGGAGCTGCGAGGTGTCGGCGCGCGCCCGCTCGAAGCTGAACACCACGTCGTCGGCGGTGAACGCCGTGCCGTCCGACCACTTGACTCCCGGGCGCAGCCGGAAGCGCCAGGTCGTCGGGTCGACCTGCGCCCAGGACGTCGCCAGCGCCGGGACGATGGCGAGCCTGCGGTCGCGAGTGACCAGCGTCTCGTAGACGAGGGCGTTGATGTTGTTGGTGAGGTTCTCGTTCTGCGAGTGCGGGTCGGTCGTCTGCATGTCGCCGCGGCCCGCCCAGCGCAGCGTCTTCGCTCCGGCGTCGGGGACGGTCGCGGCCAGGGCGAGGACGATGGCGCAGAGTGCGGCGAGCGGCTTGCGGGTCATGTGGACTCCGGCGAGGTGCGTGGAAACGGCGGCGGCGGCGCGAAAGCTCGGCCGCGATGATACCGCCCCCGGGCAGGCTGCTAGAATCCGCGCCCTCGGGACAGGCCGCTCCGGCAGGTGCGGATGCGCCCGGCCCGATTCCCCATCACCGCCCGGCGTCCCACTCGCCATGACCCCCCCATCGATCGCGCCGCGGCTGCAGGCGCTCCTCGGCGACGCCATGGCCGTCGACGCGATCCGGCTCGCGCGGCGGATCGAGCGCGCGCGCATATCCCGCGCCCCGGCCGCCGAGTGGGAGCGCATCGAGGCTGCGCTCGTCCAGTCGGCCGCGCGGCGGCAGCAGCGCGCGGCCGGGAAGCCGCCGCTCGTCTATCCGCCGGAACTGCCGGTCGGCGCGCGCGCCGACGACATCGCGGCGGCGATCCGCGAGCACCCGGTGGTGATCGTCTGCGGCGAGACCGGTTCCGGCAAGACCACGCAGCTGCCCAAGATCTGCCTCGCGGCCGGGCGCGGCGAGCGCGGCCTCATCGGCCACACGCAGCCGCGCCGCATCGCGGCCCGCGCGGTGGCGACGCGGATCGCGCAGGAGCTCCGCTGCGAGCTCGGCACCGCGGTCGGCTACAAGGTGCGCTTCACCGACCACACCCGGCCGGACGCGTACATCAAGCTGATGACCGACGGCATCCTGCTCGCCGAGACGCAGCGCGACCCGGACCTCGCGGCCTACGACACGCTGATCGTCGACGAGGCGCACGAGCGCAGCCTCAATATCGACTTCCTGCTGGGCTACCTGCGGCAGCTCCTCGCGCGCCGGCCGGACCTCAAGGTCGTCATCACGTCGGCGACGATCGATGCCGGGCGCTTCGCCGCGCACTTCGCCGAGGACGGGCGCGCGGCGCCGGTGATCGAGGTGTCGGGGCGCACGTTTCCCGTCGAGCAGCGCTACCGGCCGCTGAAGACGGGGTCCGAGGAGGCCGACGACGAGGAGGAGCTCGAGGACGCGATCGTCGCCACCGCCGAGGACCTCTGGCGCGAGGGGCCGGGCGACATCCTGGTGTTCCTGCCGGGGGAGCGCGAGATCCGCGAGACCGCCGACCTCCTGCGGCGCAGCCTGCAGCGGCGGCCGTACGCCTCGGCAGTCGAGATCCAGCCGCTCTTCGCCCGGCTCTCGGTCCCAGAACAGCAGCGGATCTTCGCTCCATCCTCGGGGCGCCGGGTCGTGCTCGCGACCAACGTCGCGGAAACGTCGCTGACGGTGCCCGGGATCCGCTACGTGATCGACACCGGTCTCGCGCGCGTCAAGCGCTATTCGCTGCGCAACAAGACGACGCTGCTGCAGATCGAGAAGGTCTCGCAGGCGGCGGCCAACCAGCGCGCCGGTCGCTGCGGCCGGGTCGCCGACGGCATCTGCGTGCGCCTGTACGACGCGGAGGACTTCGCCGGACGCCCCCGCTTCACCGATCCCGAGATCCTGCGCTCGTCGCTGGCGGCGGTGGTGCTGCGGATGGCCGCGCTGGGCCTGCCCGACATCGAGCAGTTTCCGTTCCTCGACCCGCCGTCGCCGCGCGCGATCGCCGACGGATTCCAGCTTCTGCACGAGCTTGGCGCCGTCGACGGCGAGCGCCGCCTGACCGCGCTGGGCCGCGATCTCGCGCGGCTGCCCGTCGATCCGCGGGTGGGCCGGATGATCCTCGCCGCCAACGAGCGCGGCTGCGTGGCCGAGACGCTGGTGATCGCCAGCGCGCTGTCGGTCCCGGATCCGCGCGACCGGCCGCTCGAGAAGCAGCAGGCGGCCGACCAGGCGCACCTGCGCTTTCGCGACGAGCGCTCGGACTTCCTGTCGCTGCTGGCCCTCTGGGAGTTCTTCGACGGCAAGCTTGCCGAGAAGCTCACGCACCGGCAGCTGGTCGAGGCCTGCCGGGCGCAGTACGTCTCCTGGCTGCGCCTGCGGGAGTGGCGGGACGTGCACGGGCAGCTGGCGACGGAGATGACCGAGCTCGGCTGGAAATGGTCGGCGGCGCTGCCGCGTGCGATCGATCCGGCGCGCTACGCGGCGATCCACCAGGCACTGCTCGCGGGGCTCCTCGGCAACATCGGCCAGCGGGGCGAGGAAGGCGAGGGCTACCTCGGCGCCCGCGGCATCCGCTTCCACCTGCACCCGGGCTCCGGGCTCGCCAGGAAGGGCGCGAAATGGGTGCTCGCCGCCGAGCTGGTCGAGACCTCGCGCCTCTACGCCCGCTGCGCCGGGAGGGTCGAGCCGGAGTGGATCGAGGCAGTCGCCGGCGACCGCGTCACGCGCGACCACTTCGAGCCGCACTGGGACAACGACCGCGGCGAGGTCGTCGCCAGCGAGCGCGTGCAGCTCTACGGGCTCACGCTGGTGCCGCGCCGGCGCGTCTCGTTCGGCCGCATCGATCCGCCCCTCGCGCGACAGGTGTTCCTGCGCGAGGCGCTCGCCACCGGCGTCCTGGCCACGCGCGGCCGGTTCGTCGAGCACAACCGGCGGCTGATCGCCGAAGTGGCGGAACTCGAGCACAAGGCGCGGCGGCAGGACGTGCTGGTCGACGAGGAGGCGATCGCGGCGTTCTATGCCGAGCGGGTGCCGGCGGAGATCTGCACCCTGGCCGCCTTCGAGCGCTGGCGCGAGGCGGCCGAGAAGGACGATCCGGCGCGGCTGCACCTGACCCGCGAGATCCTGATGCGGCACGCCGCCGCCCACGTGACCGAGGCGCTCTTCCCGGAGCGGTTGTCGATGGCGGGCATGGAGCTGCCGCTCAAGTACCGGTTCGCCCCCGGCCACCCGCAGGACGGCCTCACGCTGACGGTGCCGCTGGCGCTCCTCAACCAGCTCGACGCGGCGCGCCTGTCGTGGCTGGTGCCGGGAATGATCCGGGAGAAGGTCGCCGCCCTCTTCCGGGCGCTGCCCAAGGGCCAGCGCAGCCGCCTGGTGCCGGTGCCCGAGGCGGTGACGGCCTTCCTGGAGGCGACCGAGGCCGGTGTGCTGCCCCTGGAGGATGCGATCCGCGCCCACCTGCGCACCCGGCTGGGCATGGACCTCGGCGCCGACGCCTGGGCTGCGCTCGAGCTGCCCGCGCATCTGCGGATGAACTTCGTCGTCGTCGACGCGGCCGGCCGCGATCTCGGCAGCGGCCGCGATCTGGGCGAGCTGCGGGCAGCGCTCGGCGAGGCGGCGCAACTGTCGTTCCAGGAGGCGGGGCCGGGCTTCGAAAAGCGCGGCCTCAAGAGCTGGGACTTCGGCAACCTGCCCGAGACGCTCACGACGCAGCGGCAGGGACGCCGGGTCACCGGCTACCCCGCGCTCGTCGACGACGGCGACAGTGTGTCGCTCACGCTGCTGGACACCGCGCCCGCGGCGCTCGCCGCGACGCGCGGCGGCGTCGTGCGCCTGATCGCCCTCGCGCTCAAGGGCACGCTCGCGAGCCTGGAAAAGGGCGGGCCGGGATTCGCGCAGGCGGCGCTGCTGCTCAAGCCCGTGATCCCGACCGACCGGCTGCTGGCCGACCTCGCCGCCGCCATCCGCGATCGCGCCTTCCTGGGCGACGATCCGCTGCCGCGGACCGAGGCGGCGTTCGCCGACCAGGTCAAGCGCGCGCGCACACGGTTGCCGGCGGTCGGCGAGGGCGCCTTCCGGCTGCTGGCGGCGATCGCTGTCGAGCACCAGGCGCTGACGCAGCGACTCTCGTCGCCGGCGCCGGGCATGGCGCGGCTCGCCGCGGAGTTGCGGCAGCGGCGCGACGCGCTCGTCCATCCGGGGTTCTTCGCCGCCACGCCCTGGGCCCAGCTCGCCCACCTGCCGCGCTACCTCCGCGCGCTCGACCGAAGGCTGGCGAAGTGCGCCGAGAACCCGGCGCGCGACGCGCGGCACGCGACGACGATGAGCCAGTGGTGGCAGGCTTACCGCGAGCGCCTGGACGCCAACCGGGCGGCGGGGAGGGTCGAGGCCGGCCTCGACGAGTTCCGCTGGCTGCTGGAGGAACTCGCGGTGTCGCTGTTCGCGCAGGAGTTGAAGACGCCGTACCCGGTATCGCTGAAGCGGGTGGAGAAGGCATGGGCGGCGCTCGGGCGCTGACGCCGCGGGCTATGACGAACGAATAGCCGCCGGTGCGGTGGCGGCGGGAATCCGTCCGTGTTACAGTCATTTAGCAGTCATTCGTACCCTGAAATCGAGGGTTCCCGGACCGGACCAACCGGGGGGCGATCGGGTTGCCGGCCGCCCTCCCGCCGAAGCCCTCGGACCGGGATCGCAGGGATTATTCTTCAAGCGTGAATGCTCTGACCACCGACGCAGCGAGTCGACGCCCTCCGCGCGAGGCGGCGAAGATCCTCGGCGATTGCCGCGACATCGCGGTCAACCGGCTGCTGCTCGCCTTGGGCGAGGCGCTCGACCGAGTCGGCGACACGCTGATGGATCGCGCCAGCCGCTCGGACGTGCGCGAGGACCAGACGCTCTATCTCGACACCCGCGGGGTCGTCATCGGCGGCCGGGCACCGCTGATGGCGGAGTTCGAGAAGCGGCTGCGGTCGAGCATCGACAACCGGATCGCGGGGCGCAGCGAGCCCAAGGCCGATTTTTCCAAGGTCGACGCGACCAAGCTGACGCTGGTCGACACCACCGCGATGGACGAGTCGGTGGTCACCGGCAACATCATCCGCGTCGTCGAGAACCTGGTGCACGACGAGCTGCAGGTATTGAACCGCGGCATCGGCCACCTCGTCGGTTCGCCGGACCTCGAGACCGACCGCAATCCGCTGGCGCCGACGGTGATCGTCGATGCGTTCGCCGACGCGCTGAAAGCCAGGAAGCTGGAGCAGAAGGTCCGCTTCACGATCCTCAAGGAGCTGAACCAGGCCCCGCTCGGCGAGATCGGCGCCATCTACGCCGACCTCAACCGGCACCTCATCAACCTGCACGTCGTGCCCGCCGGCGCGCGGGCCGCGATCATCAACCGCGGCTCTCCGTCCGACCGGGCGCGCGCCGCGCGCGCGCAGGCTCCGGCCGCGCCGTCGCCGGGACCGTCGCCGGGACCAGCACAGGGCCCGGCGCCGGAGTTCGACATCATGGCGCTGTTCCGGCGCATGGCGGGCGGCGCGACGCCGCAGGCGATGGCCGGAGCACCTTACGCCGGTCAGCAGGCATCCGGCCTGCCGCAGGCCGGCCCGGCGTACGCCGACGGCGGCGAAGGGCTGCCGCAGATCGAGATGCCGGGGTCCTCGCGCAGCGTCTGGATCCCCTCCGGGCCGCTGCCCCCGACCGCATCGGGATACGTCCCCGGCACGCCGATCATCGCCACGCCGGAGCTTGGCGAGGGGCTCCACCGGTTGCAGCGC
>DATIUK010000235.1:0-2108 GCA_035466885.1 Casimicrobiaceae bacterium | reverse complement strand
CGCGACGGTGATCGAGTCGCCGGTGTGCACGCCCATCGGGTCGAGGTTCTCGATCGAGCAGACGATGATGCAGTTGTCCTTGCGGTCGCGCACGACCTCCATCTCGAACTCTTTCCAGCCGAGCAGCGACTCCTCGATCAGCAGCTCGCGCGTCGGCGAGAGGTCGAGCCCGCGCTTGCACATGTCGACGAACTCGTCCTTGTTGTAGGCGATGCCGCCGCCGGTGCCGCCGAGCGTGAACGACGGCCGGATCACCGCCGGGAAGCCGATCTCGTGCTGGACGCGCAGCGCGTCCTCGACCGAGTGCGCGATGCCCGAGCGCGCCGAGCCCAGGCCGATGCGCGTCATCGCCGCCTTGAACTTGGCGCGGTCCTCGGCCTTGTCGATCGCCTTCTTCGACGCGCCGATCAGCTCGACGTCGTACTTGTTGAGCACGCCCTCGCGCGCGAGGTCGAGCGCGCAGTTCAGCGCCGTCTGGCCGCCCATCGTCGGCAGCAGCGCGTCGGGCCGCTCGCGCTCGATGATCTTCGCCACCATCGGCCAGGTGATGGGCTCGATGTAGGTCACGTCGGCCATCTCCGGGTCGGTCATGATCGTCGCCGGGTTCGAGTTGACCAGGACGACCCGGTAACCCTCCTCGCGCAGCGCCTTGCACGCCTGCGCCCCGGAGTAGTCGAACTCGCAGGCCTGGCCGATGATGATCGGCCCGGCGCCGATGATCAGGATGCTCTCGATGTCGGTGCGTTTTGGCATGGGACTTGGGGCGTGGCTGCGAATGGCCCGGGGCGCGCGGCGGCTGCCGGGCGCGTCAGGCGGCGCGCTTCTCCATCAGCTTCACGAAGCGGTCGAACAGGTAGGCGACGTCGTGCGGGCCCGGGCTCGCCTCGGGGTGGCCCTGGAAGCCGAACGCCGGGCGGTCGGTGCGGGCGATCCCCTGCAGGCTGCCGTCGAACAGCGAGACGTGGGTGACGCGCAGGGTCGGCGGCAGGCTCGCGGCGTCGACGGCGAAGCCGTGGTTCTGGCTGGTGATGAGCACCTGGCCGGTGTCCCGGTCCATCACCGGATGGTTCGCGCCATGGTGGCCGAACTTCATCTTCACCGTCCGCGCGCCCGAGGCGAGGCCCAGCAGCTGGTGGCCGAGGCAGATGCCGAACGTCGGCAGCCCGGCGTCGACCAGCGTGCGGATGGTATCGATCGCGTAGCCGCAGGGCTCGGGATCGCCCGGGCCGTTGGACAGGAACACGCCGTCCGGGGCGAGCGAGCGCACCGCCGCCGCACCGGTCTGCGCCGGCACGACGGTCAGCCGGCAACCGCGCTCGGCGAGCATGCGCAGGATGTTGCGCTTGATGCCGAAGTCGAAGGCCACGACGTGGAACCGCGTCGGACCCTGCTCCTGGTGGCCCCGGCCCAGCGCCCAGGTGCCCTCGGTCCAGCGGTGTGGCTCGCGGCAGCTCACGACGCGGGCAAGGTCCTGCCCGGCCATCGACGGGGCGGCGCGGGCGCGCGCGAGCGCGGCGGCGATCACCGCGTCGTCGAGGTTCGCGCCGGCCCACAGGCAGCCGTTCTGGGCGCCGCGGTCACGCAGGATGCGCGTGAGCTTGCGGGTGTCGATGTCGGCGATGCCGACGATGCCGTGCGCGCGGAGATGCTCGCCGAGGTCGCCGGCCGAGCGGAAATTCGAGACCAGCCGCGGCAGGTCGCGGATCACGAGCCCCGCCGCGTGCAGCCGGTCCGACTCGGCGTCCTCCGGGTTGACTCCGACGTTGCCGACGTGCGGGTAGGTCAGGGTGACGATCTGCCCGGCGTAGGACGGGTCGGTCAGGATCTCCTGGTAACCGGTCATCGAGGTGTTGAAGACGACCTCGCCGGCCGAGAAGCCCTCGCTGCCGATCGCGCGGCCACGGAAAACCGTGCCGTCGGCGAGGGCGAGGATGGCGGGAACCACGGCAGGCAGCAGCGCGGGCCGGGCAGGAGCGGCGGAAGACTGGGGCATGGCGAGTCGGACGTAACGTTGGCGCCGGTCTGACGGGCACGACGACAGGAACCGGAGCGGGTGCTGACGTGCGAAGCGGGAACGCCCGGAGGGGTCCGTTCCCGCTTTTAGGCCC
>DATIUK010000234.1:0-7474 GCA_035466885.1 Casimicrobiaceae bacterium | reverse complement strand
TGCCCCAAGGGGTCCAGATCGGGGCGATCGTCCGCGGGCTGCACCGGCCCGACGGGGAGCCCGCCGGCGACGACGCCAAGCCGCAGATCCTGATGGCACACCACGCACTCGAGATCGAGCCGCTCGACCACGTGATCGTCTTCGTCCCCCGCAAGCAGATGCTGCGCGAGGTCGAGAAGCTGTTCCAGGTCAGCGCCACGTTCTTCTGAGGGCGGGTCCCGATGCGGTACTACTTCCCCGTGTTTGCCGTGCTGGGCGGCGTGCTGATGCTGTTCTCCATGGCGATGCTCGTGCCGCTCGCTTTCGCGTGGTTCGGCGGCGACGTCGGACTCTCGGCCTACGACGAGGCGCTCGCTATCACCTTCACCTGCGGCGCGCTGCTGTTCTTCATCTGCCGCCGCGAGCGGCGCGAACTGCGGCCGCGCGACGGCTTCCTGCTGGTCTCGCTGGTCTGGACCGTGCTGCCGGCCTTCGGCATGCTGCCGCTGCTCATCCACATCCCCGGGCTGTCCGTCACCGACGCGTACTTCGAAGCCGTGTCCGGGATGACGACGACCGGGGCGACCGTGCTCACCGACCTCGACAAGCTCCCCGCGTCGATCAACGTCTGGCGCTGCTTCATGGTGCTGATCGGGGGCATGGGCATCCTCGTCCTCGCCGTCGCGATACTGCCGCTGCTAGGCGTCGGCGGCAGCCAGGTGTTCAAGGCCGAGACGCCGGGGCCAATGAAGGACGAGAAGCTCACACCGCGGATCGCCGGCACCGCGCGCGGCCTGTGGACCGTCTATTTCGTCATTGCGCTGGCCTGCATGTTCGCCTATCGCTGGGCGGGGATGGGCTGGACCGACGCGTTCATGCACATGTGCTCGACGATGGGGCTCGGCGGCTTCGCCGCCTACGACGCGTCGTTCGCCGCCTTCGACTCGCCGGCGATCGAGGCGGTCGCCGTCGTGTTCATGCTGCTGGCCGGGCTCAACTTCGCGCTCTACTTCCTCGTCTGGCGGCAGCGCTCGCTGCGCCCGCTGTGGCGCGACACCGAGGCGCGCGCCTACGTCGCGCTGATGGCCGGCAGCGTGCTGCTGGTGACGTTCTTCCTGCTGGCCAACGGCGTGTATCCCGACTTCACGACCGCGTTCCGCTACGCGGCGTTCAACGTCGTCTCGATCGCGACGACGACCGGTTTCGCGACGACCGACTACGCGCAATGGCCGATCTTCGCGCCGGTCTTCATGCTGCTGCTGTGCGGTTTCGCCACCTGCGCCGGCTCGACCGGCGGCGGGGTCAAGCTCGTGCGCGCGCTGCTGCTCCTGAAGCAGGCGAAGCGCGAGTTCCGGCGCATCGTGCACCCGCGGGCGATCATCCCGGTGAAGCTCGGCGGCACAGCGGTGTCCAACGAGGTCCTGTTCTCGGTGCTCGCGTTCATGCTGATCTACGGCGCCGTGCTGATCGGCGCGACGATGCTGCTGCTGGCGTCCGGTCTCGAGGTCGTCACCGCGTTCACGGCGGCGGTCGCCTGCATCAACAACACCGGCCCCGGCCTGGGCCAGGTCGGGCCGGCCGGCAACTTCGCGGGGCTCACCGACTTCCAGACCTGGGTGCTGACCGCGACGATGCTGCTCGGCCGCCTCGAGCTCTTTTCGATGATCGTGCTGTTCACCCCCGGTTTCTGGCGCGACTGACGACGGCGTTCGCCGCGGGCCGCACGGCCGCGGCAGCTATAATCCGGCCGGTTGCGCGGCGGAACGGTGGCGATGGCGCCGCGGCAGCGCTGAAACCCTTCAATCATCCGCAAGGATTGCCAACGATGTCCTCCGGCCACTTCCACGTCCACGGGCCGCACGACCACGCGGTGGAGCACGCGGCACAGCACGCCGATCCCCACAGCGACCCGTTCGCGGGCCGGATCGCGGTGATGACCGCGATCTTCGCCACGCTCGGGGCGATGATGGGCTACATGGGCGGCGCGACGCAGAACGACGCGTTGCTGTACAAGAACGAGGCTGCGATCCGCAAGACGGAGGCGTCCGACCAGTGGAACTTCTACCAGGCGAAGAGCGGCAAGCAGAACCTGGCCGAGCTCGGCGCGACGCTGACCAGCGGCGACCAGCAGGCAAAGTACCTCCAGGAAATCGAGCGCTACCGGAGGGAGAAGGAAGAGATCAAGGTGGCGGCGGAGAAGCTCGAGGTGCAGAGCAAGGAGGCGAACGACCGCTCGGAGGCGTCGATGCACCTCCACCATCGCTGGGCGCAGGCGACGACCCTGATCCAGGTCTCGATCGCGCTGGCGGCGATCACGCTGCTGACCCGCAGCAGCCGATTGAAGTGGGGTGCCTACGGGGTCGCCGCGGCGTCGATGGTGGTCGGTGCACTCGCGCTGCTGCACATCTGATCCGCCCTCCGCCGGAGGACCTCCGGCAAGCCCGTCGCCGGCCGGCCTGCGGGTGCAGCGGGCACCGGCCCACCACGGCGGTAGAATTGAAGATTCTCCCGCGCCCCGCAAGATAAGGAACCCAGCATGTACGTCGTGATGATCGCCTCGGAGTGCGCTCCGGCGGCGAAGGTCGGCGGCCTCGCCGACGTCGTGTTCGGCCTCAGCGGGGAGCTCGAGATCCGCGGCCACTCGGTGGAGGTCATCCTGCCGAAGTACGACTGCATGCGCTACGACCAGATCTGGGGCCTGCAGGTCAACTACGAGAACCTCTGGGTCCCATGGGATGGCGGGCACATCCGCTGCACCGTATGGTTCGGATTCGTCCACGGCCGCAAGTGCTTCTTCATCGAGCCCCACAGCCACCAGCACTTCTTCGAGCGCGGCGCCTACTACGGGTTTCCCGACGAGGCGCAGCGGTTCGCCTTCTTCAGCCGGGCGGCGCTCGAGTTCATGCGGGCGGCCGGCAAGCGGCCCGACATCATCCACACCCACGACTGGCAGACGGCGCTGGTGCCGGTGCTGCTGTTCGAGATCTACGCCGGGCTGGGCATGGGCGACCAGCGCGTCTGCCACACGATCCACAACTTCCGGCACCAGGGCGTCGTCGGCCCGAGCCTGCTGTGGGCGACCGGGCTCGGCCGGCCGGGGTACTACGGCGCGCGCGACCGGATGGGCGATGAGCTGGACCCCGAGGCGATCAACTTCACCAAGGGCGCGCTGCTGTACGCCAATTTCGTCACCACCGTCTCGCCGCACCACGCGTGGGAAGCGCGGCACACCGAGCAGGGCTGCGGCCTCGGCCACCCGCTGCACCTGCAGCAGCGCAAGTTCAGCGGCATCATCAACGGCATCGACTACGAGATGTGGAACCCGGAGATCGACCCGCTGATCCCTGCGCACTTCACTGCCGACACCCTCGCCGGCAAGGCCGGCAATACCCGGGCTCTGCGCGAGCGGCTGCTGCTGCGCGACGCCGGGCGGCCGATCGTCGCCTACGTGGGCCGGCTCGACCCGCAGAAGGGACTGCACCTCCTCCGCCACACGCTGTTCTGGGCGCTCGCCAACGACGCGCAGTTCGTGCTGCTGGGCTCGGGGTCCGAGCGCGCGATCGACGCCGAGTTCCGGCAGCTCAAGCGGGAGCTCAACGACAACCCCGACTGCCATCTCGAGATCGGCTTCGACGAGAACCTCGCGCACCTGATCTACGCGGGCGCCGACTTCGTGGTCATGCCCAGCCTGTGGGAGCCCTGTGGCCTCACGCAGATGATCGCGCTGCGCTACGGCACGGTGCCGGTCGTGCGCGCCTGCGGCGGCCTCGCCGACACGGTCTTCGACTGGGACCACTCGCCGCTGCCGCGGGACCTGCGCAACGGCTTCGTGTTCGAACACGCCGATCACGAGGGCATCGAGTCGGCGCTGCGCCGCGCGCTGGGGCTCTGGCGCGACGCGCCGGCGCTCTTCCGCGAGCTGCAGGCCCAGGGCATGCGCTGCGACTACTCGTGGCGGCTGCCCGCGCAGTCGTACCTCGACGTCTACGATTTCATCCGGCACCGCTGAGCGGCGCAAGCCTGCCGGCAAGCACCAGGAGGGCGAACCGATGAAGACGCTGCCCGAAAACCGCGACGGCCTGCCCAACATCTGCGGCGCCGAGGACGCCGTCGCCGACGCGATCGCGCGCGCCTGCGACACGCCGGTCTTCCTTGCCGAAAGCGACATCGCGTTCGACCGCATCCGTGCCGGCTGCGCGATCGCGCTGCACATGCACCAGCCGCTGATTCCGGCGGGCGGCGACGAGCTCGCAACCGCGGCGCTGATCGGGAACCTGCAGGCGATGGAGGCGCAGCCTTCGATCGGCGACAACCACAATGCGCCGGTGTTCCGCCGCTGCTATGCGCGAATGGGCGACTTCGTCCCCGAGCTCCTCGCCGATGGCAAGGTGCCGCGGGTGATGCTGGAGTACTCCGGAACGCTGCTCTGGGGGCTCGAGCTCGCGGGTGCGGCCGACGTGCTCGACCGGCTGCGCACGATCACCTGCGACCCGCGCCACCGCCGCGCTGTCGAGTGGCTGGGCGCGCCCTGGGGCCACGCGGTCGCGCCGTCGACGCCGGTGCAGGACTTCCGGCTGCACGTGCGCGCCTGGCAGCACCACTTCGCCGCGCTGTTCGGGCTCGACGCGCTCGCCCGCGTCCGTGGCTTCTCGCCCTCGGAGATGGCGCTGCCCAACCACCCCGACGTCGCCTACGAGTTCGTGCGCACACTGCGCGATTGCGGGTATCGCTGGGTCCTCGTTCAGGAGCACACGGTCGAGGAACCCGGGACCGGCGCGCCGCCGCGGCGGCCGCACCTGCCGCACCGGCTCGTCTGTCGCAACGCGGCCGGCGAGACCGCCAGCATCGTCGCGCTGATCAAGACGCAGGGATCGGACACCAAGCTCGTCGCGCAGATGCAGCCGTACTACGAGGCGAAGGGGCTGGCGCGACAGGCGCTGGGCGGCTTCGAGGCGCCCCCGCTCGTGACCCAGATCGCCGACGGCGAGAACGGCGGCGTGATGATGAACGAGTTCCCCGGCAAGTACTTCGAAGTCGTCCGCGAGGCTTCGGGTAGCGACGTGCCGCTCCTCAACGGCACCGAATACCTCGAGCACCTCCACGCAGCAGGCGTGACCGACGACACGCTGCCGGAGGTCCAGCCGCTGTTCCAGCACCGGATCTGGGCGCGCATGAGCCCCGGCGACGGCGCCGAGCGGCTCCACGAGGTCGTCGCCGACTTGAAGCGCGAGGACGGTCGCTTCCACATGGACGGCGGCAGCTGGACCAGCAACCTGTCCTGGGTGCGCGGCTACGACAACGTGCTGGGGCCGATGGAGCAGGCGAGCGCGCTGTTCCACGAGGTCGTGCTCGCGCCGGGCCGCCCGACGCACGAGACCCGCTACCGCAACGCGCTGCTGCACCTGCTCGCGTCGCAGACGAGCTGCTACCGCTACTGGGGACAGGGGCTGTGGACCGACTACGGGCGCGAGCTCTGTCGGCGCACGACCGCGATCCTGAAGCACGACTTCTGACCCGTCCCGCCGGGACGGGGCGGCCCGGGAAGCGCCCGGCGGGTCAGGCGCGGGCCGGCGCCGCCGCCGTCTGGAACTCGCGCTGGCAGCGCGCGAGGCTGCGCGTCGACCCGCAGACGCACAGCACGTCGTCGGCACGTACGCGGAACGCGGCGTCGAACTCGACGAGCACGCTCCTGCCCCGCTCGACGCCGACGACCTTGGCGCCGGTCCGGTCGAGCACCTCGTTGTGCCACGGATGCGTCCCGGCGATCGACCCCGCGGTCACGCGCCCGAACCGGATCCGGTTCTCGACGCCGATCGCCTGCTGGTCGAGCAAGTGGTAGGCGAGGATCTGGCCGGCCACCTGCCCGACGGAAATCGCGAAGTCCGCTCCGGCGCGATAGAGCCGGGGGATGTTCGACGAGCGCAGCACGCGGACGATCAGCGGCACGCCGGGCGCGTAGTCGCGCACGGCCGCGGTGGCGAACACCGACTCGCCGTCGTCGCTCAAGGCAAGGATCACGGCGCTCGCACTGCGGACCCCGGCGCGGTCGAGCGTCGCATCGTCGAGCACGTTGCCGACGACGTCGACGCCGGGAGCGGCCGCCTGGTCGACGACGACGCATGCCTCGGCCGCATCGCGCAGCATTTCGGCGACCTTGTGGCCCACGGCGCCGAAGCCGGCAATGACGATGGGGCCGCTGCGCCGGATCGGCATCGCCAGCCGCTCGACGCGCTCGAGGTGCGCGTGCGTGCCGACGACGACGAGGATCGCTCCCGGCTCCACCCGGGTTTCCGGCCCCTTGGCGGTCGTGAACACGCCCTCCGACCACTGCCCGATCACCGACACGCCGTGCTGCTCGCGCAGGCGCAATTCGCCCAGCCGCTGCCCGGCGAGCGGGCTCGACGCGGACACTCGGAACTCGCCGATGCCCATGTCGGCACCCAGGAGGTGCATGCCTTCCGCCGGCGGGCTGATCCGCACGCTCGCGCGCGACGCCAGCGCCGCGCCGAGCACGTGTGACGGCGTGAACACCTCGGTCGCCCCGATGCGCACCATCGGCGCGCGGTAGAGCGGATCGTCGGCCAGAGCGAACAGCGGGCCGCTGAAGCCCAGCTCGCGGACCAGCATCGCGCAGGTCGCATTGGCGTGGTCGCCGCCGTTCGCCACCACGGCGCGGGCGTCGCGCACCCGCGCGAGCACCGCCTGCTCGTCGCCCAGCCGGCCGAGCACGACGCTGTAGCCGCGGTCCCGCAGCATCCGGGCCGTGCCGATGTCTTCCTCGAAGACGACGAACGGGCTCCCGGTCCGCTTCATCTCCTCCAGCAGCGGCCCGATCGCGAGGCCGTAGCGGTAGAAGAGCACCTTGCCCGCCATCGGCGGCAGCACGTGCTGCAACCGGACCTCGAACTTCTCCTCGATGTACGGCAGGACGAAGATGGGGAAGATCAGGAAGACGAGGAACTGGCCGAGGAACTGGCCGACGATCACGAACAGCGCGAGCGCCGGGTGCTTCCACTTGTTGTCGCCGCCGTAGCCGGTCGTGGTCAGCGTCTCGGACGCCCACTGGAGGCCCTCGAGGAACGTTCGCGGCGTACCCTCGAGGTGCTCCATGCCCAGCATGTACAGCGTGCCCAGGATGAGCACTGCAATGGGCAGCAGGGCGAGGAGCGCCAGGAGGCGCCGGGTCGAACGCTTGAGTCGCGACAGCATGGCAGGTGGTTTACGACCTGAGGGCGCGGACGTCGCCTGGGGCGACGCGCAGTATTGGCCGTATCGGTCCCAGGGTCAACCTGCGCCCACCCGCGGCAGGACGTCTCCGGCGAGCCTGCCCGACGGCGGGATCGCTGGTCTCGACCGGCACATCCGCCGACGCGATGTCGCGGCGCGCGAGCTCGGACTCGAAGAGGTCGCGCGTCGGGGCTCCCTTGCGCGGCAGCACCCATTGGGCACCGGCCAGCGCGCGCCAGGTCACGCGTCGCCGCGCGCAGAGCGGGTG
>DATIUK010000233.1:0-8487 GCA_035466885.1 Casimicrobiaceae bacterium | reverse complement strand
GTCGCGAGGCTCAACGAGTCCGTGCGGCGCACGCTCGGCCGCGCACTCGCGATCCGACAGGTCGACGCGGGCTCCTGCAACGGCTGCGAGCTCGAGATCCACGCGCTCGGCAACCCGTACTACAACATCGAGGGCCTGGGCATCCGCTTCGTGGCGAGCCCGCGCCACGCCGACATGCTGCTCGTCACCGGGCCGGTGGCGAAGCACATGGCAATCGCATTGAAGCGCACCTGGGACGCGACGCCCGACCCGAAGCTCGTCGTCGCCGTCGGCGACTGCGGCTGCAACGGAGGCGTGTTCGGCGAGAGCTACGCGTCGCTGGGCCGGGTCGCGAACGTGATCCCGGTCGACGTCGAGGTGCCGGGCTGCCCGCCGACGCCCACGGCGCTGCTGCAGGGCATACTGCAGGCGATCGGCCGCATCGCGACGAGCCCCGTCGCCGACACCGGCGTCGATGACGCCACTGCGGCCGGGCCGCGCTGAACGCCGGCGCGTACCGGCCCGGTCAGCCGAGCAGGTCCTTGGCGGCGCGGCGGGAACGGGCGCCGCGAGCGGGCGCCGGCGCCGCGCCGGTCTCGCGCGCACGGCGCGCCGCGTGGGCGTCGAGCACCGGCGTGAGATAGCGCCCGGTGTAGCTGCCCGGCACCAGCGTGATGTCCTCGGGCGTCCCCTGCGCGACGATGCGGCCGCCCCCCGCCCCGCCTTCGGGACCGAGGTCGACGACCCAGTCCGCCGTCTTGATGACGTCGAGGTTGTGCTCGATGACGACGACGGTGTTGCCGTGGTCGCGCAGCCGGTGCAGCACGGTGAGCAGCATCTCGATGTCCTGGAAATGCAGTCCGGTCGTCGGCTCGTCCAGTATGTACAGCGTGCGTCCGGTGTCGCGCTTGGAGAGCTCGAGCGCGAGCTTCACCCGCTGCGCCTCGCCGCCGGACAGGGTCGTCGCCGACTGCCCCAGCGTGATGTAGCCCAGCCCCACGTCGAGCAGCGTCTGCAGCTTGCGCGCGATGGCCGGCACCGGCTCGAAGAACGCGTACGCGTGCTCGACCGTCATGCTGAGCACGTCGTGGATGCTGGTGCCCTTGTACGCGATCTCCAGCGTCTCGCGGTTGTAGCGCTGGCCGTGGCAGACGTCGCAGGGGACGTAGACGTCGGGCAGGAAGTGCATCTCGACCTTGATGAGGCCGTCGCCCTGGCAGGCCTCGCAGCGCCCGCCCTTGACGTTGAACGAGAACCGTCCCGGCCCGTAGCCGCGCTCGCGCGCCTGCTTGACCTGCGCGAAGAGCTCCCGGATCGGCGTGAACAGCCCCGTGTAGGTCGCCGGGTTCGAGCGGGGCGTGCGACCGATCGGGCTCTGGTCGACGCTGATCACCTTGTCGAAGAACTCGAGCCCGCGGATCTCGTCGTGCCGCGCGGGTTCCTCGGTGCTGCCGTAGAGCGCCCGCGCAACCGCGTGGTAGAGGGTGTCGTTGATCAGCGTCGACTTGCCCGACCCGGACACGCCGGTGATGCAGACGAACAGGCCGATCGGCAGGTGCAGCGTCAGGTCCTTGAGGTTGTTGCCGCTGGCGCCGTCGATCACCAGCTTCTTCTGCGGGTCGGCGCGGTGGCGATGCAGGGGCAGCGGGATCTGGCGGAGCCCCGACAGGTACTGGCCGGTCAGCGACTCGGCGCTGAGCCGGATCTCCTCCGGCGTTCCCTGCGCGACGACGCGGCCGCCGTGCTCGCCCGCACCCGGCCCCATGTCGACGATGTAGTCGGCGGCCGCGATCGCGTCCTGGTCGTGCTCGACGACGATCACGCTGTTGCCGAGGTCGCGCAGGTGCTTCAGCGTCGCGAGCAGCCGGTCGTTGTCGCGCTGGTGCAGGCCGATCGACGGCTCGTCCAGCACGTACATGACGCCGGTGAGACCGGAGCCGATCTGCGAGGCGAGGCGGATCCGCTGCGCCTCGCCGCCGGAGAGCGTCTCGGCCGACCGGTCGAGCGACAGGTAGTCGAGCCCGACGTTGTTGAGGAACTGCAGCCGGCTGCCGATCTCCTTGACGATCTTCTCGGCGATCGCCTGCTTCTGGCCGTCGAGCGAAAGGCGGGCGAAGTACGCGGCGGCCTCCTTGAGCGGCGCGCTCGAGACCTCGAAGATCGCGCGCGCGTCGGCCCCGTTGCCGACCTTGACGTGCCGCGCCTCGCGGCGCAGGCGCGTTCCCGCGCACTCGGGGCAGGGCTTGGAGTTCAGGTACTTGGCGAGCTCCTCGCGCACCATCACCGAGTCGGTCTCGCGGTAACGCCGCTCGAGGTTGGGGATGATGCCCTCGAACACGTGCTCGCGCACCATCGGCTTGCCGCGCTCGCTCACGTAGGTGAACGGGATCTTCTCGTCGCCGCTGCCGTAGAGCACGAGCTGCTGGACGCGCTCGGTCAGCTTCGCGAACGGCCGCTCGAGGTCGAAGCCGCCGTGCTTGGCGAGCCCCTGCAGCATCTGGAAGTAGAACTGGTTGCGCCGGTCCCATCCCTTGATGGCCCCCGAGGCGAGCGAGAGCTGCGGAAACCCCACGATGCGCTTGGGGTCGAAGAAGCTGATCGTGCCCAGGCCGTCGCACTTCGGGCAGGCGCCCATCGGGCTGTTGAACGAGAACAGGCGCGGCTCGAGCTCCGCCAGCGAGTAGTTGCAGACCGGGCAGGCGAACTTGGCCGAGAACAGGTGCTCGTGCCCGGTGTCCATCTCGACGGCGATCGCGCGGCCGTCGCCGATGCGCAGCGCCGTCTCGTACGACTCGGCCAGGCGCTGCTTGAGCTCGGGCCTGACCTTCAGCCGGTCGACGACGACCTCGATCGTGTGCTTGACGCTCTTGGCGAGCTTCGGCACCGCGTCGATCTCGCAGACCTTGCCATCGACGCGGACGCGGACGAAGCCCTTGGCGCGGAGCTCGATGAAGAGCTCGACCTGCTCGCCCTTGCGGTTGACCACCGCCGGGGCGAGGATCATGAGCCTGGTGTCCTCGGGCAGCGCGAGCGTCGCATCGACCATCTGCGAGATCGTCATCGCCGCGAGTTTCAGCGAAGGGTGGTCCGGGCAGTGCGGGTCGCCGACCCGCGCGTAGAGCAGGCGCAGGTAGTCGTGGATCTCGGTCACCGTGCCCACCGTCGAGCGCGGGTTGTGCGAGGTTGCCTTCTGCTCGATCGAGATCGCCGGCGAGAGGCCCTCGATCAGGTCGACGTCGGGCTTCTCCATCAGCTGCAGGAACTGCCGCGCGTACGCCGACAGCGACTCGACGTAGCGGCGCTGCCCTTCCGCGTACAGCGTGTCGAAGGCGAGCGAGCTCTTGCCCGATCCCGACAGCCCCGTGACGACGACCAGCCGGTGCCGCGGCAGGTCGAGGTTGACGTTGCGCAGGTTGTGCGTGCGGGCGCCGCGGATGCGTATGTATTCCATGCGTTTCGGCTGCTGGCTGGGAACGGGAAACGGGGAGGACGGCTGCCGCCTTCGGGCCGCCGGCTGCGGCGGAAGGCCTAGTCCGTCCGCCGCATGCGGGGCGGTCGGGCAACCTGTTACTATACTGCCATTCAGCAACGCCAATCCAGTTGCGCGAGTGCGGCACGTTTCGATGCCGCCCGCACCGCGCCGGCCCCACCCTCCGCTCCTCGTCCATGCCGCAAGACCGCGACTCCGTATCCGCCGCGCCCGCCACGCGTCCGCCACGCGTGCGGATGACCGCCGGCGAGCGACGCGCGACCTTCGGGCTCGCCGGCATCTACGGACTGCGGATGCTCGGCATGTTCATCGTCCTGCCGGTGCTCGCCATCTACGCCGAGACGCTCCCCGGCGGGCGCGACCACACGCTGGTGGGCCTCGCCCTCGGCGCCTACGGCCTCACGCAGGCGATACTGCAGATTCCCTTCGGCTGGGCGTCCGACCGCTGGGGCAGGAAGCCGGTCATCGTCGTCGGCCTGGTGCTGTTCGCCGCCGGCAGCTTCCTCGCCGCCTGGGCGCCGACGATCGGCTGGACGATTGCCGGGCGCACGCTGCAGGGCGCTGGCGCCATCTCGGCCGCGGTGATCGCGCTCACCGCCGATCTCACCCGCGACGAGGTTCGCACCCGGGCGATGGCACTGATCGGCATGACCATCGGCGCCACGTTCGCGCTGTCGCTCGTCGCCGGCCCCGCGCTGAACGTGCTGATCGGCGTGCCCGGCATCTTCGTCCTCACCGGCGTGCTGGCGCTCGCCGCAATCGGCCTCCTCTACCGCGCAGTGCCCGCGCCCGAGAAGCTCCCCGCGCCGCACGAGAGCGCGTCGCGGCAATGGCGGCGGGTGCTGACCGACGGCCAGCTGCTGCGGCTCAACTACGGCATCTTCGCGCTGCACGCCGCGCTGATGGCGCTGTTCGTCCAGGTTCCGTTCATGCTGCGCGACAACGGCGTGCCGGTCGCGCGCCACTGGATCGTCTACCTGCCCGTGCTGCTGGTCTCGGTCGCGCTGATGGCGCCGGCGATGATGCGCATCGACCGTCCGGGCCGCGGCAAGCCGCTGTTCATCGGCGCGATCGCCGTGCTGTTCGTCGGCCAGGCGCTGCTGGCGGCGGCGGGCGCGTCGCTCGCGCTCACGGTCGCCGCGATGATCGTCTTCTTCACTGCGTTCAACCTGCTCGAGGCGACGCTGCCATCGCTCATCTCCAAGTTCGCGCCGCCGGCGATCAAGGGCACCGCGTCGGGCGTCTATTCGAGCGTCCAGTTCCTCGGCACGTTCGTCGGCGCGACGGCCGGCGGCTGGCTGGCGCAGCACCACGGCAGCGCTGCCGTGTTCGGCTTCTGCCTGCTGCTCACCGCGTTGTGGCTCGCGGTGAGCGCGACGATGAGCGCACCGCCCACTTACAACAGCTCCACCTATTCGATGGGAGAAACCTGATGGCTTCCGTGAACAAGGTCATTCTGGTCGGCAACCTGGGCAAGGACCCGGAGACCCGCTACGCAACCAGTGGCGCAGCGATCTGCAACATCACGCTCGCGACGTCGCGGCAATGGAAGGACAAGGCCAGCGGCGAGAAGCGCGAGGAGACCGAGTGGCACCGCGTCGTGTTCTACGACCGGCTGGCCGAGATCGCCGGCGAGTACCTGAAGAAGGGCCGCCCGGTCTACGTCGAGGGGCGCCTCAAGACCCGCAAGTGGCAGGACAAGGAAGGCCAGGATCGCTACACCACCGAGATCATCGCCGAGGAGATGCAGCTGCTCGGCTCGCGTGAAGGCGGTGGCGGTGGCGGGGGTGGCGATGTCGAATTCGGTGGCGGCAGCGCGGGCGGCGGCGGTGCGCCGCGCTCGGGCGGCGCCGGCAAGGGCACCGGGACCGGCGGCGGCGCGGCGAAGAAGCCGGCCACGCCCGACGACTTCGACGACGACATCCCGTTCTAAAGTGGAATGAGGCGGTCGCCGCCGGCGGCGACCGGCCGCGAATCAGGCGCCGCTCGCCGGCGCGCGCGCCTCGGCGTCGCGACCGGCAGCGGCCGAATCGCCGTCGTCGACGATCACCCCGCCCCCGAGGCAGACCTCGCCGTCGTAGAGCACGAGGTACTGGCCCGCGGTCGGTGCCCACTGCGGCGCGGCGAAGCTCGCCCGCCAGCCGCCAGCGCCGCGCTCGGCGAGCGTGCACGCGGCGTCCGGCATCCGATAGCGCGTCTTCGCGCCCAACCGGGCGAGCACGTCCGGCATCGCGGGCGTGCCGGCGATCCAGTGCATCTCCACCGCGTCGACGGCACTTCGATACAGCAGCGGGTCGTCGTGCCCCTGCACGGCGACGAGGACGTTGCGCGCGCGATCCTTGGCGGCGACGAACCACGGCAGGTCGGCGCCGTCGCGGGTACCGCCGATGCCCAGTCCCTGCCGCTGGCCCAGCGTGTAGTAGGCGAGGCCCGAGTGCTGCCCCACGACACGGCCATCCGGGGTCTCGATCGCGCCGGGCGTGCGCGGCAGGTAGCGGGCGAGGAAGTCGCGGAACGGCCGCTCGCCGATGAAGCAGATCCCGGTCGAGTCCTTTTTCGCCCAGGTCGGGATGCCCTGCGCCTTGGCGATGGCGCGGACCTCGCGCTTGGCGATCTCTCCCAGCGGGAACAGCGCCGGCGCCAGCTGCGCCTGGTCGAGCCGGTGCAGGAAGTAGCTCTGGTCCTTGGTCGCGTCCACCGCCTTCAGCAGTTCGACGCGCGCGGGATCGCCGGCCGCCCGCCGGACGCGGGCGTAGTGCCCGGTCGCGATGCAGTCGGCGCCCAGCGCCAGCGCATGGTCGAGGAAAGCACGGAACTTGATCTCGCTGTTGCACAGCACGTCGGGGTTGGGCGTGCGGCCGGCCGCGTACTCGCGCAGGAAGTGCGCGAACACCCGTTCCCGGTACTCGGCGGCGAAATTGACCGCCTCGAGCTCGATCCCGATGACGTCGGCCACCGCCGCCGCGTCGACCAGGTCGGTGCGCGAGGTGCAGTATTCCTCGGTGTCGTCGTCCTCCCAGTTCTTCATGAACACGCCGACGACGTCGTACCCCTGCTGCTTCAGGAGCCACGCCGCGACCGATGAGTCGACGCCGCCCGACAGGCCGACGATCACCTTGCGGCGCCGTTTCACTGGACCACCTTCGTGCTGCGCACTCCGGTATTCGCGCTCGGGGCGGCCCGTCGCGCTCATGGCGCTCTCCCGCGGGGTTCGTCGGCCGTGCCGCAATCGACGACGAGATCTGCCGGATGGCGGCGTCCGGCGCGAAAGTCGTCGACGCAGCGCAGCACCAGCGGGCTGCGGTGCCGCTCCCGGCAGCCGACCAGCGCCTCGTAGGTGAGCCAGTGCGTCCGCAGGATGCCCTCGTCGAGCGGCCGCTCGCGGTCGTGCCCGAGCACGTCGGCGGCGTAGGCGAAGCGAAGGAACGTGGCACCGGTCTCGGGCGCCTGCCAGCGATAGATGCCGACCAGCGCCACCGGGCAGACGTGATGGCCGGTCTCCTCCAGCGTCTCGCGCACTGCGGCGTCGATCAGGGTCTCGCCGGGCTCGAGGTGGCCGGCCGGCTGGTTGAAGCGCACGCCGGCACGCGTCGTTTCCTCGACGAGCAGGAACGCGCCGTCCCGCGCGACGACGGTGGCGACGGTGACGGCGGGCCGGGGGAGAGCGAGTTCGTGCACGCCTGCAAGGTTCGGGGATGCGGGCCCGCAGCATAAGGCGGCCCCCCCAACGCCGTAAAGAAAAAGGCAGGGAACCGAAGCTCCCTGCCTTGCTGCGGCGGAGTGAACCGCAGTTACTTCTTGGCCGGTTCCGCAGCCTTGGCGGGCGCGGCTGCCGGGGCAGCAGCGACGGCCGCCGGGGCCGGCGCAGCAGCGGCCGGCTTCGCGGCTTCGGCGGGCTTCGCCTTCGCAGCCTTGGCTTCCTTGGCGGCCTTGTCCTTGGCCATCTTGTCTTCCTTCGCCTTCTTCTGCTTGGCGGCCTTCTCTTCCTTGGCAGCCTTGTCCTTGGCGGCCTTGTCGGTCGCGGCGGGGGCCTTGGCGGCGGCCGGAGCCGGCGCCGGGGCGGCAGCGGCAGGCATCGGGGCAGCCTTGGGGGCAGCGGCAGGCGCCGGGGCGGCGGTCTGGGCGGCGGCGATCGACGCGAAGGCGCCGGCGATCAGGGCAACGAGCAGCTTGTTCATGGTTTTCTTCCTTGAAGTGGTTACGGCACGGGTTGGCAACGGACTACGGAACGGCAATACAACACCTAACACATTGAATCAAAACTATTTTATTTGATCGTTAGGTTCGGGGACCCCGACGCTGCACGGACGGGGGTCCGGCAGCGGCAGCGCGTCTTCTGGGATGGTCGGCTAAGTTTGCGCACCGACGGCGCGGCGGAGGACTGATGACGGGTCCGGCCGCAACCGGAAGGGGTGGCATTGCAACAATGATTGGGCGGTCGCCTGTCGACGCTGGTATTCGGGTCTCGCCGCCAATAACGCCCCACTGGCGACACGGTTGACACATCGGGTTACAGGTTCGCGCCCCGAACGGGCCCAATCATTGATCTAGCGCAAGAATTTCGCCCATCCGGGGTGTCCAGGCCCGGCCGCGTTGGGGCAATGCCACGGTCGGCGGTCGCAGGAAGGGTGGCGGGGCGAGCGCGGTCCGGCGACCCGGCGTCAGGGTCCGGCGCCGCGCTGCAGCCATTCCCGCAGCAGCGCAACCGTGATCGGCCGGCGCGTCGCGAGCGACTGGCGGTCCAGCGCTTCCAGCGTGGCGAGCAGAGTCGCCATGTCCCGCCGGCCGTGGCCGAGGAGATACGCGATGACCTCATCGCCGAGCCCGAAACCCCGCTGCCGCGCCCAGGCGACCAGTGCTGCCGGCTTCTCGGCATCGGTCAGCGGGCGAACTTCGTAGACGGTGCCCCATCCCAGCCGCGTGCGCAAATCCTCGCGCAGCGGCAACTGGGCGGGCGGCGGCTCGCTCGCGACCAGGAGGTGCCCCCCGCCCGACCGCAGCACGTTGAACAGCGTGAA
>DATIUK010000232.1:0-8704 GCA_035466885.1 Casimicrobiaceae bacterium | reverse complement strand
CGCGAAGCGCAGCTCGAGCAGCGGTCCGGCGGCGTCGGTCTCGACCTGCAGCGGGCGGCCCGGGCGGAGCTGGTAGAGCGGTCGCGCCGCGGGGTCCCGCGCAAGGTAGACCTGCGCCTGCGGATCGTCGACGCCAAGACGGGCGAGAACGCTGCCGATGGTGTCGCCACGCCGGATGCGCTCCTCGCGCCAGTAGCGCTCGGTGGCCTCGTTCCCCGCCGGCGGCAGCGGCGGCAGCGCCAGCGCGCGGGTGACCTCGCGGGTCGCGACGGCGTCGAGCGTCGTATCCGGCGCAAGGCCGAACGCCGCGACCCCGGACAGGCACAGCACCGCGACCAGCGCCCACTGCGGCACCGACGGCCACGCGCGCTCGGCCCGTGCAGGCGAGGCGAAGCGTTGCGTTAGAATCGAGCGTTTCGGCACCGGTGAATCGCCTTCGAACCGTGGGCGAGGCAAACCGGCATTCTAGCAAATACCCCTCTACGCCGCCCGGGAAGGAAAGCCCCATGAGCCTCAGGATCTACGGCCTGCCCGCGTCCCGCACTTTCCGCTGCCTGTGGGCGGCCGAGGAGGCGGGCCTTGCCTACGAGAACGTGCCCTGGAGCACCAAGGGCCCAGAGATCAAGGACGCCGCCTACCTTGCGATCAACCCCAACGGCACGATCCCCGCGCTCGCCGACGACGGCTTCAACCTCTTCGAGTCGCTGGCGATCAACTTCTACCTCGCGCGAAAGTCCGGCCGGCTGCTGCCCGCCGACGCGCGCGGCGAGGCGCTGGTGCTGCAGTGGACGCTCTGGGCGGCGACCGAGTGCGAGCCGCACATCGGCAACTGGTACTACCACACGCAGATGCTGCCCCCCGCCGAGCGGAAGCCCGAGGTCGCCGCCGACGCCGCGGCCAGGCTGCCCCGGCGCCTGCAGATCCTGGACGACGCGCTCGCCGGACGCGACCACCTCGTCGGCGGCGATTTCACGCTGGCCGACCTCAACGTCGCCGCCGTGCTCTTCCGCGCCCCGCAGTTCGGGCTCGACGCCTACCCGAACGTCAAGGCCTGGCACGCGCGCTGCCTTGCCCGCCCGGCGGCGCAACGCGCGATCGCCATGCGGGAAGCGAAGGCGCCCGCCTGACGCCATGGCCTTCGACATCGAACACCAGCTCGCGGTCTTCCGCCGCGGGGCCGACGAACTCCTGGTCGAGAGCGAGCTCGCCGAGAAGCTGAAGCGCGGGCAGCCGCTGCGCATCAAGGAGGGCTTCGACCAGACGCGCCCGGACCTGCACCTCGGCCACACCGTCCAGTTCAACAAGCTGCGCCAGCTGCAGGACCTCGGCCACCACATCATCTTCCTGATCGGCGACTTCACCGGCCTCATCGGCGACCCGACCGGGCGCAATGTGACGCGCCCGGCGCTCTCCCCCGAGGAGATCGCGGCCAACGCCAGGACCTACACCGACCAGGTGTTCCTGATCCTCGACCGGGAGAGGACCGAGGTCGCGTTCAACTCGAAGTGGCTGTCGGCGCTGGGCGCCGACGGAATGATCCGGCTCGCCGCGAAGTACACGGTCGCGCGGATGCTGGAGCGCGACGACTTCGCCAAGCGCTACGAAGGCGGGCAGCCGATCGCCATCCACGAGTTCCTCTACCCGCTGGCGCAGGGCTACGACTCGGTCGCGCTCCGCGCCGACGTCGAGCTCGGCGGCACCGACCAGAAGTTCAACCTGCTGGTCGGCCGCGAGCTGCAGCGCCACTACGGGCAGGAGCCGCAGTGCATCCTGACGCTGCCGCTGCTCGAAGGCCTCGACGGCGTCAACAAGATGTCGAAGTCGATGGACAACTACGTCGGCATCACCGAGCCGCCGAACGAGATGTTCGGCAAGCTGATGTCGATCTCCGACACGCTGATGTGGCGCTACTACGAGCTCCTGTCGTTCCGGCCGATGACCGAGGTCGCGGCGCTGAAGCGCGAGTGCGGCGAAGGCCGCAATCCGCGCGACGCGAAGGTGGCGCTGGCGCAGGAGATCATCGCGCGGTTCCACTCGCGCGCCGCGGCGGAACACGCGCTGGCCGAGTTCGAGTCGCGCTTTCGCGACGGGGCGCTGCCCGAGAACATGCCGGAGGTCACGCTGCAGACGGCCGGCGCCGGGCTGCCGGTGCCGCAGCTCGCCAAGCAGGCCGGCATCGTGGACTCGACGTCCGAAGCGCTGCGGCTCATCGCCCAGCGGGGGTTGCGCGTGGACGGCGACGTCGTCACCGACAAGACCCTCGTGATCGCCGCCGGAAGGACCGTCGTCGTCCAGGCGGGCAAGCGCAAGTTCGCCCGCGTTTCGCTCTGCTGACGCGTCCAGGCGCCGCGGTGCGTCAGCGGTGGCAGCTCGTGCGCCCGCTGTCGCGCGCGGGGCCACCACCCACCGGCACGAATGCCCACGTGTAGGCGTCGCGGCCGAGCGTGAGCCGCAGGATGCCGTGCGTGCTGTTGTCGCGCACCTCGCTGTTCGGGTGGATCACGCCCAGCGGATAGAGCGCCGCCCCCCCGGTGCCGACGACGAAGTTGCGGATGCCGCGTTGCGGGTCCGCAGTCCCGTCCGCGGCCTGCGGTGCGAACCGCTCGTAGATGTGGACGTGGCCCGAGAGCACGATGTCGACCCCCGCGGCGTGCAACGCCTCGTACGCCTTGGCCATCGCGGGGATGTTGCCGTACTCGCCCGAACTGGTCAGCGGATAGTGCCAGTAGGCGATCGTGCACAGCGTATCGCGCGACGCGGCCAGGTCCGCTGCGAGCCACTGGTACTGCGGCGAGCCGGGCGCCGCGTCGACGTTGCTGTTGAGGGAGATGAAGTGCCAGCCGCCGTGGTCGAAGCTGTAGTAGCCGCGACGCTGCGGCCCCGCCTGAGCCCCGAAGTAGCCGAAGTAGCCCTCGGCGCCCGCCGTGTAGTACTCGTGGTTGCCGGGCGAAGGCCGGATCCGGTCGAGGAACGCGCCCCAGGTAGGGTGGAAGCAGTCGGTGAATTCGACCGGCGCGCCCACCGGGTAGGTGCTGTCGCCGAGGGTCAGCACGAGCTGATCCTGCGCGTCGACCAGCACCGCGGTCCTCGCGGCGGCGCTGGCCGCGGCCGGCGCATCGCCGCACTGCCCGATGTCGCCGGCCGCCACGACAGTGAACGTCGGGTCGGGCGGCGGCACGCCGCCTGCGCTGCTGCCGCCGTCCCCGCCGCCGCCCCCGCAGCCGGCGACGACCGCCAGCAGCGCGCCCGCCGCCGCCGCCGAAACGTGTTGCAGGGTCCGCCTCATCGCCCGCATTCCCCGTCGTTGTCCGCGCTGCACCGCGCCGGTCCCCGTCTTCACCTTACCTGCACATCGTTGCAAACGATTCCTGCGTCGCCAGCGCCTCGTCGAGCCACATCATGCGCTCGTTGAGGAACCGCCGGACGAACGCGACTTCCTCGTCGTAGGTCGCGAACGAGTAGTACTGCATCAGTGGCTCGCCGAAGATCGGCCACTTCGCGAAGTTGCGCTGCTGCGCCCCGTCGAGCCTGCGTGTGTAGGTCTCGATGCTCGCGTTGACGAACCGCTCCAGCGCCGACCGCTTCGCCTTCCAGCGGTCGACGGCGAGCTGCACGAACTGCGGGTTGGCGGCAAGCGGCACGAACCAGTTCGGATTGTAGGGCTTGACGACAAAGCACCCCACGGGCAGCCAATGGTCGTGCATGTTGTTGTTGCCGGCCGAGCGGTCGAAGTCCCAGACCGGCCCCATGTTGACCAGCCGGTCCGTGGCGATCGACGAGGTCGCGCTGTCCTTCCAGAGGAAGACGCTGGTCAGGAACTGCGCGTCGTCCACACGCTCGAATTCGTTGAGGAGCACGTAGTCGACGAAGCTCACGAGGTTGATGCCGTCGATCCTGCCGGCGTAGATATCGGCCTCGGTCGCGTCGAGCAGGTTCATGACGTACGCGAGCTGCGGCATCGTGATGTCGCCCTCGTCCGGCTTGCTCTGGCAGAACTTGAGCCCCTGCGGCGTGACGTGCTGGAGCGAGAGGTCGCTGCCCGCATAGCAGTCGAGGCGCACGTCGGCCTCGACGATGTAGCCGCCGTCGACCTCGCCCGCCGCCACCGACTTGCTCATCGAGCGGATCGCCAGGCGGTTGGGATCGATGCGGATGTCCTCGGCCAGCAGGTAGACGCCGATGTACTCGTCGTTGAGCCACACCTCGAGGTGCTGCACGGACGGGTTCCACTTCATGCCGTCACGGAACGCGCTGCTGTTGGCCAGCGAGAAGGCGAGCTTGTTGCGGATCAGCGAGCGGTCGAAGTAGTCGGCGAGCAGCGCCCAGTTGCGCTGCTTTTTCATGCCGAGGAAGTCCGTTGTCGCCGCGTACGCCGCGTCGTTGCTGAACTGCAGCTTGTACGGGTTCTTCGGCATGCCCCAGGTGCTGTGGCCGCGCCCGCGGATCTTGCCATTGAGCGTGACGGTCGGCGTGGGCGAGACCAGATTGGTCAGCACGAAGGTCGCATCGACGTAGTTCTCGCGGTCGAGGATCGGTGCCGCGTTCTTGGTCGCGATGCGAAGCTGCGGCAGCGTCGTGATCTCGGACGGCAATGCCGCGACCACGGCCGCGAGCCCGCTGGCCGACATGGCGCTGGAATCCGCCGTCGCCTTGAGCGCGACGACGATCCCCTTGGCGACGTTCTGCGCGTAGCGGTCGCCGGCCGCGACATAGTCGCCGCCGATCGCGTAGCGGGGCGGCAAGCCGACCTCGTTGCGAACGATATCCTCGGCGAGCGCGTAATTGCTGTCGCCGGCGAGATGAACCAGCGTCGTGAACGGTGTGATGGTCGTCGAATAGGACCGCGACGGCGACGACATGTGGAACGATCGGTCGACGCTTGTCTGCGGCGTGTCGAGGTCGCGCGAGCGCCCGGCAATGACGTCCGCCAGCAGCGGCGCCGTCGAGTCCTTGGGGATCTCGAGCCGGTAGGCGCCCTGCGCATCGGTGAACACCTGCGCCTCGCCGCCATCGCAGCTCGCGTTGGCATTGAGGTCGATGCACACCCGGGCCCCTTCGATGTAGCCGTCGATCACGTGGCCGGTGATGACCTCGGTCACGATGGGCACGACGGGCGCATCTCCGGCAGCGGTTTCACCGCCGCCGCCGCTGCCGCACGCGACGACGACCCCGCACAAGGCGAGCACGACGAGGTTTCGGGGGAATGCCGGGAAATCCGGCCTGTTGAATGCCTTCATGGATGTCTCCTCAAAGGCTGGACCAACAGCTCAAATTTACTGCCGTCGCGGCGCCACCCCCGTGACGCGGGTCAACAACGGTTCGAATATTCTTGGCGCAGGACGCCTCCGGTGCCCAGGAAGGCGTGATGCAGGCGCGCCGTGCGACTTGACGCCGCGCGATGCGGCGGCGCGCCGGGATCGCGAACGAACACAGGCCGGTCTGCGGGTCAGGCGATGGTCGCCTCGTCGGTGCGCTGCTCGCCCCTGTTGTCGACCCAGGCGACCTGCAGCTTGTCGCCCTTGGCCCCGCCCTTGAACCTGAACGCGAGGAACGGGTTCTTCGACACCGCGGTGCCGAACTGCGCTGCCAGGACAGTGCGGCCGCCGTGCGTGACCGTCAGCGACTGGATGAACCACGCCGGAATCGTCCTGCCCTGCGCATCCTTGCGCTGGCCGGTTTCCATTTCGTGGCTCATCAGCACCTTGACCTCGGTGCCGTCACCGGTCGCGTTGGCGCGGATCTTCATCGCTTCTGCCATGACTTGCTCCTGGACGCGTTGGGCGAGTGCCGGTGCCGCTCAGCCGCAGCCGCCCAGCGTGACCTTGATCTCCTTCGACGCCATGTAGATCTTGCCGTCGGCCTTCACCAGCGCGTGGACCATCGATGTCTGCGCCATCTTGATCCGCGTGCCGATCGAAGCCTCGGTTCCGGGTGGCAGCTCGAACAGCGCGACGAGCGTGGTCGGGTTCTTGTCGACCAGAATGGCGATCGCTTCGGTGCTGGGAATCGCGCTGGTCACGGTCAGGGGCACGATCGCGCCGTTCTCGGCGATGTCGGGCGCCGCGACGAACGCGATGTCCTTGCTGCGCACCGGCGTGATCCAGCCCAGCGCCTTAACCGTCTCGTCGAGCGTCTTGCCGTCGAACGCCGCCTTGTTCCACGCGGCGGCCGCGGCATCGGGCGGCAGCCAGCCGGCGGCGGCCAGCAGCGTCAGCAGCGTCGCGGCCCCGCCGGACTTGATCGCCCGGCGACGACCGTGGTCGTGAATTGCGCTCATCGTTCCCCCTTGCGGTCCGACGCCTGACGGTCAGCGGCGGCGCGGTCGGGCAAGCTTGCCATCGAACGCCCGGCGACGCCATGGCGCGGTAATGATGCGTCAGTGGCGTGCCGCGAAATCGAGCAATTCGTCGCGCAACGGCCGCCGCTCTTCGATGCGGCCCGCGATCTGTATGCACACGGTGCGGCAGACGTCGGCGAACACCGGATCGCTGACCTTGTAGAACACGGCGTTGCGCTCCTTGCGCCGGGTGACCACGCCCGCCTGGTGCATGAGCGACAGGTGGCGCGACACGTTGGTCTGGCTGGCGCCGGTCTCGCCGACGATCGCCGAAACCTGTCGCTCGGTGTCGCAGATCGAGTGCAGGATCTTGAGCCGGGTCGGCTCGGCGAGGAGCCCGAAGTATCGGGCGACGGCAGTGAACACCGGGTCGAGGTCGGCTTTCGCCGGTTCGGTGGAGGCGGGAAGGGTTCGGTCGCTGGGCGGCATGGTCATGGTCGTTGCGGTGCGCTGTCCGAGGCTTATGACTATATGCTCATATACCAAGAGCGGTCAATATGACGAAGTCCGGCGCCGAACCTGCAGGGCACCGCGCGGCTTCGCGGCCCCGCCAGCCGGATCGAGCGCCGCGGCGAATGAAGATCGCCGGAACCGGAACCGGCATGCACGGCTCTAACCACTTCTCTTCTACCTGCTGGACGAGGCTTGCCATGCGCCGCTCCCTGCCCCGCCTTTCGTTCGACCGTGACCGCCGGCGCTTCGTCCGGGGTGGCTGCGTGATGCTCGCCGCTCCCGGGCTCCTTGTCCCGCGTGCAGCGCTGGCTGCCGCGCGCAGCCCGACGCCGGCGCAGACCGAGGGCCCGTTCTATCCCAAGGCGCTGCCTGCCGATCGCGACGCCGACCTGACCCGCGTCGCCGGCCGCGCCGAAGCCGCGCGCGGAACGCGACTCCATCTCTCCGGGGAAGTCGTCGACGAGACGGGCCGGCCACTGCCGGGGATCGCCGTCGAACTGTGGCAGTGCGACAGCTTCGGCCGTTATCACCACGCGGGCGACGAGGGTCGGCCGCGCGACGACAACTTCCAGGGGTTCGGGATCAGTGCCACCGACGAGCGCGGACGCTACGCGTTCAAGACCATCCGGCCCGTGCCCTATGGCGGACGACCGCCGCACCTCCACTTCCGGCTCGCCTGGCAGGGGCGCGCGCTGCTCACGACCCAGCTCTACGTCGAGGGCGAAGCGAGCGCCCACGACGCCGTGATCGCCGCGGCGCCTGCCGGCACGCTCGCCCGATTGACGATCCGCCTCGCCGCGGCAGCGCAGGAACCCGGCGCGCTCGCGGCCCGCTACGATTTCGTGCTCAAGGGTCCGCTGCCGGCCTGAGAGGCTGACCCGCCGGCGGCGTCAGTGGATGGTCGCGGACGAGAGGAACTTGAGCAGCGCCCCGGATTTCAGGCGGTACACGCCGCCACCGACGAACTCGGCGTCGTCGACCTCGCTGCGGTTGAGCGCGACCTCGGCGTCGCCGCGGGTGGCCTCGAGAACGACGTCGTCGGCGACCGTGGTCTCGTCCGGCACGCGCAGATAGTCGGCGCGAAAGACCACACCGTCGATCAGCACGAATTCGGCGTCGAGCATCGCGTCGCTGAAGCGGTTGTCCATGGTCGCAACTCCGTTTGCCGGGCGTTCCCCGGTTCCACCACTCATCTGGGGTTATCGGCGCTCTTTTCAAGCTTGCGCAGGGGCGGGGCGCAACGGGCGCCGCGTCACGCCGTGGCATCGCCCCCTCCCGGCAACCGAACGCGGGGCACCCGCGCCCTGCCACCGCGTGGCGGTTCAGGGCTGCGCTTGCGCCGCCACCAGGGCGCGGACGAAGTTCGGCAGCGCCAGTGCCGCGCGATGCATGTCGCCGTTGTAGTAGCGCAGGTCGGCAAGACCGCGCTGGGCGATCCGGCGGTCGACTTCGCGCCCCGACAGCGCCCGCGGGTCGAGCGATGGCGCGGCACAGGCCATCATCCACAGCCCGCCATAGAGCGGGATGGGCACCAGGTAGGGCGTCACCACCGGCAGCGCCTCGCGCAGGCGGGCAAGGACCGTGCGGACGAGCGCCGGCTGCGCGACCGGGCTCGCGACGTGCAGCGCCAGCGCCCCCTGCGGATTGAGCCGCGCGGCGCAGGCGCGGTAGAAGTCCGCCGTGTACAGCGGCAACGACGCTCCGCCCGGGTCGGTGAGGTCGAGGACGATGAGATCGTAGAGCGCCGCCGTGCGGCGGACGAGCGCGAACCCGTCGTCGATGACGAGTGTCAGCCGGGGATCGTCGAACACGCCGCGGTGGACTGTGGCGAGGTGCTTGCGCGCGACGTCGACGACGGCGGCGTCGATCTCGCACAGCGTCACCGACTGCAGCGACGGGTGCTTGAGAAGCTCC
>DATIUK010000231.1:0-3765 GCA_035466885.1 Casimicrobiaceae bacterium | reverse complement strand
TCCGCGGCACCGCGGTCGAGCCGCAGGTCCGGGAGGCGCTGGGTCGCTTCCGGATCGTGGCCTTGAAGCCCGACCTCGACGCGCGCGCCCTCGGCGACCGCGTCATCGAAGGCATCGCCACCGTCGACTATGCAGGCTTCGTCGACCTGGTCGCCGAACACCGCAATTGCCAATCCTGGCTCTGACCCCAAAACGAGGAGATTCCCATGCCTTCCATCGAAGTCAACGGCAAGTCGTACGAAACGGACGAGGAGGGTTATCTCGTCAACCTCGCCGACTGGGACGAGGGCGTCGCGCAGTACATGGCGACGTCGGAGAGCATCGCGATGTCGCCCAATCACTGGGAGGTCGTCAACTTCCTGCGCAAGTACTACGACGAGTACCAGATCGCGCCGGCGGTGCGGGTGCTGACCAAGGCGATCGGCAAGCAACTGGGCCCCGAGAAGGGCAACAGCGCGTACCTCTACGAGCTCTTCCCGTACGGGCCCGCGAAGCAGGCGTGCAAGATCGCCGGCCTGCCCAAGCCCACCGGCTGCATCTGACGGCGCGCAGCGGCATCCGCCCGGCCATCGCCGCACCCGGTTCGCACCTGGCATGGATCCCCGCCGATGACGCCCGCGACGGTGCTGTTCGCACTGCTGTTCTACTGCGCGACGGCCGTGCTGGTGGGCGGCACCGCAGTGAGGATCCTGGGGTACGTGCGGACGCCAGCCCCGCTCAAGATTCCGACCACGCCGGCGCCCACGACCCGGCGCGGGGTCGCATTGCGCCTCGCCCGCGAGGTCCTGGTGTTCGAAAGCCTGTTCAAGGCCAACCTCTGGCTGTGGGCCCTCGGCTGGGTCTTCCATGCGGGGCTCGCGCTGGTGCTGCTCCGGCACCTGCGCTATTTCACCGAGCCCGTCTGGGCGTGGGTTGCGCTGCTGCAGCCATTCGGCCTCTACGCCGGATTCGCGCTGGCCGCGGCACTCGCGGGGCTGTGGATCCGCCGCCGTTTCGTGGCGCGGGTCCGCTATATCTCGACGCCCTCCGACCACCTGATGCTGGCGCTCCTGTTGGCGATCGCGGTGTCCGGCCTGGCGATGAAGTTCGTCGCGCACACCGACGTCGTCGCGCTCAAGGCCTTCTGTCTCGGGCTCCTGGTCTTCGACTGGCAGCCGTTGCCCTCCGATGCGCTGCTGCGGGTGCACCTCGCCCTGGTCGCCGCGCTGATGCTCGTGTTCCCCTTCAGCAAGCTGCTGCATGCGCCCGGCATCTTCTTCTCCCCCTCGCGCAACCAGGCCGACGACCCGCGCGAACGCCGGCACCTGGCCGCGTGGGCTGCGAAGCTCGACGCGAAGAGCTGACGATGGCCGCCGCCGACCTCAAGGCGCCGCCGCTGCGCCGCTTCCCGGGCGCGCCGCAAACGCTCGCCCCCGGCGCGATGGCGGGCTCGAAGCCGCATGTCGCCAACGACAAGATGCAGCAGGCGCTGGGGTTTCCCGGCGCGCTGGCAGAGGGCTGGGAGGAGAAGGCCATCGGCAGGATGGGCGAGCTTCTGGGCAAGTACCGCTCGCTCAAGGTGTATCTCGATGCGTGCGTGCACTGCGGGGCCTGCGCCGACAAGTGCCATTACTTCATCGGCACGCAGGATCCGCTCAACATGCCGGTGGCGCGGCAGGACCTGATGCGCAGCGTCTACCGCCGCTACTTCACGCTGCCCGGCAAGCTGTTCCCGAAGCTGGTCGGCGCGCGCGACCTGACCCGCGACGTCCTGGACCAGTGGTACGCCTACTACAACCAGTGCTCCGAGTGCCGCCGGTGCTCGGTGTTCTGTCCCTACGGCATCGACACCGCCGAAGTCACGATGGCCGCCAAGGAGATCATGGATGCGGTCGGGCTCGGACAGAAGTACACCAACGAAATCATCGGCAAGGTGCATCGGATCGGCAACAACCTCGGCCTCCCGGGGCCCGCGCTCGCGGACACGCTGGAAGGGCTCGCCGAGGACGTGAAGGAGGAGACCGGCGCGGACGTTCGCTTTCCGCTGGACGAGAAGGGCGCCGAGGTGCTCCTGGTCACGCCGTCGGCCGACTTCTTCGCCGAGCCCCACGTCGACAGCCTGATCGGCTACGCCAAGGTCTTCCATGCGGCGGGCATTTCCTGGACGCTGTCGTCGCTGGCCTCGGAAGCCGGCAACTTCGGCCTGTTCATCGGCAACTACGACCAACTGCAGAAGATCGCGCTGCGCATCCGCGAGGCCGCGCTCGACCTCGGCGTGAAGCGCATCGTGGTCGGCGAGTGCGGGCACGCCTGGCGCGTGGCCTACAGCTACTGGAACACGCTCACCGGCATCGGGGCCGGCGGCGGCGACCCGTTCGCGCGGATGCTCCAGCGGCAGCTCGACTCGCGTTACCGGCAGCCGATGCACATCTGCGAGCTGACCTGGGACCTGATCCAGCGCGGGGCGCTGACGCTGGACAGGGAAGCCAACGACCACCGGGTGGTCACGTTCCACGACTCCTGCAACGTCGCGCGCGCGTCCAGGATGGGTGACGCGCCCGGCGGTCAGTTCGAGATCCCGCGGCGGATCATCCGGGCGGTGGCCAACCGGTTCGTCGACATGGCGCCGGGGACGACGCGCGAGCGGACGTTCTGCTGCGGCGGCGGAGGCGGCCTGCTGACCGACGAGCTCCTGGACCTGCGCGTCAAGGGCGCCCTGCCGCGAATGGAAGCGCTGCAGCAGGTCGTCGACCGCCACGGCGTCAACTTCATGGCGACGATCTGCGCCATCTGCAAAGCGCAGTTCACCAAGGTGCTGCCCTACTACGGCTTCAAGATGAGCATGATCGGCGGCGTGCACCAGCTCGTCAGCACGGCGATCCGGCTCCAGGCGAAGCACTGACCGGCGTCGAGCCGTCACGCGACGCAGCGACCATTTTCCGGAGAACAGGCGATGTCGACGACTCCCGGCCCGCAGGCCGAAAAGCTCACCTTCCGCCGCTACGCGGAGGGCGACGCGAAGTGGGGCTCGTGGCGCGAGCAGATCTTCCAGGCGAGCTACACCCACAAGTGCCCGACCTACATCCAGTCGACGCCGCCGTGCCAGGGCAGCTGCCCCTCCGGCGAGGACATCCGCGGCTATCTCAACATCGTGCGCGGCGTCGAGAAGCCGCCGGCGGGGGTCCCGTGGCAGGAGTACGCCTGGCGTCGCCTGACCGACGCCAATCCGTTCCCCGCGGTGATGGGCCGCGTGTGCCCGGCGCCGTGCGAAAGCGGGTGCAATCGCAACGAGGTCGAGGATCACGTCGGCATCAACTCGGTCGAGCACTTTCTCGGCGAGTACGCGATCGCCAACAAGCTGGCGTTCGCGGCGCCGCCGCACGCCACCGGCCGGAAGGTCGCGGTGATCGGCGGCGGTCCGGCCGGCCTGTCCTGCGCCTACCACCTCGCGCGCAAGGGGCACGAGGTGTCGATCTTCGAGCAGCACGAGCACCTGGGCGGCATGATGCGCTACGGCATCCCCGGCTTCCGGACGCCGCGCGAGGTGCTCGATGCCGAGATCCAGCGCATCGTCGACCTGGGCGTGCACGTCCACGTCAAGTGCCGCATCGGCACCGACGTCACGCTCGCGTCGTTGCGTGGTGACTTCGACGCGGTGTTCCTGGGCATGGGGGCGCAGTCGGGGCGGCCGCTGCCGGCACCCGGTGGCGACGCGCCCAACGTGGTTACCGCGACGTCGTTCCTGAAGGCGTTCAACGATGGCCGCCTGCGGCACGTCGGCAAGCG
>DATIUK010000230.1:0-9834 GCA_035466885.1 Casimicrobiaceae bacterium | reverse complement strand
CCGCGTCTACCTGCCGGTGGACGCGCGCACGCCCGAGGCGCGCACCCGGGTGGTCGCCAAGCTGAAGGGCGTGGACGGCTGGTTCGGCGTCGTCGACGGCGGCGGCAACCGGCCCGAAATGGACATCGAGCTCGCCGGGCTGGCCGACCTCGTGCTGCTGCCGTTCCGCGACTCGCACGAGGACATCCGCACCGTCGTCCGCGACCTCGCCCGGTTCCCGCAGGCGTGGGCGCTGCCGTCGCAGTGGCCGACCAACGTCTGGGCGCTGGAGGCCGCGCAGCGCACGCTGGGCGTCGAACTCGCCGCGGCCGCCCACCGGATCCTGCCGCCGGTGTCGGCAGTGAGCGCGACCAAGCTGTTGCTCGAGATCGAACTGCCGGCAAGCCTGCCGACGCCGGTCAACAATGTCGCGCGGGCGTTTGCGCGGCAGGTGCTGGACCTCCTCGGCGCCGCGGCCCCGGGCGGGGAAACGAATCGCACAGAGGTCGGGGAAGACGGCGAAGCACGCGCGCGGCAGCCTCGTCCAGCCGCCGCCTGATCCGATACGCCGACGGCGTCGCGCGTGAAATCTGCGCTCAGCGGCGCCCCGCCGACACCACGCCCGGCACGTCGCGCACCAGCGCCAGCGCGCGCTGCAGCGCGTCGAGCGTCTTCACTTCCAGCGTGAACGCCATGCGCACGTGCAGGTTGCGCGTCAGCGTGTTGGCCGCCGTCACGTTCACCTTCTCGCGCGAGAAGACTTCGGTGACGTCGCGCAGCAGGCCCTGGCGATCGATCGCCTCGAGCACCACGTCGACGGGGAACACCTCGTCGCGCGCCGCGCCCCAGTCGGCGGCGATCAGGCGCTCCGGCTCGCGCTCCTGCATCCGCGCCGCGCTGGCGCAGTTGCGGCGGTGAATCGTCACGCCCTTGCCGCGAGTGACGAAGCCAACGATCGGGTCCGGCGGCGCCGGCTTGCAGCAGCGCGCGAGGTGCGTCATCAGCCGGTCGACGCCGAGGATCATGATCCCGCTGCCCGCGCCCTCGGCCCGGCTGGCGCGGGCGACCACCTCCGGCTCGGTCGCCGTCGGCACCGCGGCCTCCGGCGTCACGACGGCGCGGATCGCCGCCTGCAGCTGGCGCAGGTTGACTTCGTCGCGCGCGACCGCGGCGAAGAGCTCGTCGGCCTTCGCCTGCCCCGCCTTGCCGGCAACGGCGTCGAGGTTGACGGCCGTCGCGCCCGCGCGCTGCAGCTCGCGCTCGACGATGGCGCGGCCCTGCGCCAGTGTCGCCTCGAGCTGCTGCGCCTTGAACCACTGGCGCACCTTGGTCCGGGCGCGGTGGCTGTGCACGTAGCCGAGTTCGGGGTTGAGCCAGTCGCGCGACGGCCCGCCCTGCCTGGCCGTGACGACCTCGACCTGCTGGCCGTTCTTCAGCGTGTAGCTGAGCGGCACCATCGCGCCGTCGACGCGCGCGCCGCGGCAGCGGTGGCCGAGGTTGGTGTGCACCGCGTAGGCGAAGTCGATCGGCGTCGCGCCACGGGGAAGGTCGACGACACGACCCTGCGGCGTCAGCACGTAGATGGTGTCGGTGAAGAGGCTGCTCTTGAACGCCGACATCCACTCGGTGGCGTCGGCGACCGCGTCCTTCCAGTCCAGCACCTGGCGCAGCCAGGCGATCCGGTCCTCGAACGCGGGGTCGCGGCGCATCCCCCTCTGCCCGCCTTCCTTGTAGCGCCAGTGCGCGGCGACGCCGTACTCCGAGTGCTGGTGCATCTCGAAGGTCCGGATCTGCACCTCGAGCGGCTTGTCCTCGGGCCCGATGACGGCGGTGTGCAGCGACCGGTAGTCGTTGGCCTTCGGCTTCGCGATGTAGTCGTCGAACTCGCGCGGCAGCGGCGACCAGCGGTGATGGACGATGCCGAGCGCCGCGTAGCAGTCCTTGACGTCGTCGACCAGGATGCGGACCGCGCGGATGTCGTAGAGCGCGTCGATCCCCGCCTGCTTGCGCTGCATCTTGTTCCAGATGCTGTAGATGTGCTTCGGCCGGCCGGTCACTTCGGCGTGGATGCCGGCCGCCCCGAGTTCGCGCTTCAGCGTCGCGATGACCTCGTCGATGTAGCGGCTGCGGTCGAGGCGCCGCTCGTCGAGCATGCGGGCGATCGTCTTGTAGGTCGCGGGCTCGAGCGCGCGCAGCGACAGGTCCTCGAGTTCCCACTTCAGCTGCCAGACGCCGAGCCGGTTGGCGAGCGGCGCGAACAGCTCGAGCACCTCGTGCGCGGTGCGCTCACGCAGATCCCGGGCCTCGTCGCCGCGGGTCATGATGAACCGCAGCGCCTGCGTCCGCTCGGCGAGCTTGATCAGCACCACGCGGATGTCCTCGACCATCGCGAGCAGCATCTTGCGCAGGCGCTCGGCCTGCGCCGCGCGGTCCTCGGCGCTGCCCGTCGCCGGCAGCGCGCGGATGTCCTCCATCCGGGCAACGCCGCCGACCAGTGCAGAGACGTCGGCGCCGAACTTGCCGGCCACCGTCTCGGGGTCGAAGGCGCCGGCCCCCGGCAGCCCGATCAGCAGCGCCGCCCGCACCGCCCCAGCATCGAGCCGGAGGCCGGCCAGTATCGTCGCCGTGCCGATCGCGCGCTCGAGCAGCGGCTCGCCGTCGCGCCCGATCGTCGCGCCGCAGCGCTCGCGCGCATAGTCGAGCGCGGCACCCAGGGCGGCAATGTCGTCGGGGGGGTAGGTCGCGGCGAGCCCGGCGAGCCAGGCGGCGATCGCCTCCGGGGCGGACGTGCGTGGCGCGGCGTGGACGACGGCTACCATGGGGCGATCAGCGCCCGTGCGACGCGAGGGGTGCCCGAGGCACGGCCGGTCCGCTCTCGCACGCGACCGGTCAGGCGGCGGCCTCGGCGATGGCCTTGGCCAGCGCCTCGGCGTGCGAATCGGCGACCGCGCGCTCGCGCGCCTCGACCATCACCCGCAGCACCGGCTCGGTGCCCGAGGGCCGCAACAGCACGCGCCCCGTTTCGCCCAGCGACGCGGCCGCCGACCGCTCGGCCACGCGCACCGCGTCGTTGCGGGCCCAGTCCCAGCCCTTGGCGATCGGCACGTTGATGAGGCGCTGCGGATAGAGTTCGACCGGCCCTGCGGCCTCGGCGAGCGTCGTGCGCTGCTCGATCAGCGCGCGCAGGACCGCCAGCGCGGCGACGATCGCGTCGCCGGTCGTGTGCTTGTCGAGGCAGAGCAGGTGGCCGGAGTTCTCCCCGCCCAGGAGCCAGCCCTTGTCGGCCAGCCGCTCGAGCACGTAGCGGTCGCCGACCCGCGCGCGCTCGAGCACGATGCCCTGCGCCGCCAGCGCCTTCTCGAATCCGAGGTTGGTCATCAGCGTGCCGATCACGCCGCCGATCAGCGCGCCGCGCCGGCGGTAGTCCATCGCGATGACGTAGAGCAGCTGGTCGCCGTCGTAGGCGCGCCCGTCGCGGTCGACCATCAGCAGCCGGTCGCCGTCGCCGTCGAGCGCGATGCCGAGGTCCGCCTTGTGCTCGAGGACCGCGCGGCGCAGGAACTCCGGTTGCGTCGCCCCGACGCCGGCGTTGATGTTGATGCCGTCGGGCTCGTTGCCGACCGCGACCACGTCGGCACCCAGTTCGTGGAACACCGGCGGCGCGACGTGGTAGCCGGCGCCGTGCGCGCAGTCGACGACGATGCGCCAGCCGGACAGGTCGAGCTCGTTCGGGAACGTGCTCTTGCAGAACTCGATGTAGCGCCCCGGCGCATCGGACAGCCGCCGCGCCTTGCCGAGCTCGGCGGACGCCACGCAGGTCAGCGGTTCCTCCATCCGCTCCTCGATCGCCTTCTCGACGGCGTCCGGCAGCTTGGTGCCGTTGCCGGAGAAGAACTTGATCCCGTTGTCGTCGTACGGATTGTGCGACGCGCTGATCACCACGCCGGCGGACAGGCGCAGCGCCCGCGTCAGGTAGGCGACAGCAGGCGTGGGCAGCGGGCCGGACAGGTAGACGTCGACGCCGGCGGCCGAGAGCCCGGCCTCGAGCGCCGCCTCGAGCAGGTAGCCCGAGATCCGCGTGTCCTTGCCGATCAGCACGCCCGGCCGCTTGCCGGCGCGCAACGTGTCGGCCGAGAGCACGCGGCCGGCGGCCCAGCCGAGCTTGAGCACGAGTTCGGGCGTGATCGGCGGCTCGCCGACGCGTCCGCGGACGCCGTCGGTGCCGAAGTACTGGCGGTGGAGGCTCATGATCGTGTGGTGTGGTTGGAAGTTGAAGACGAAAGGTCGGGGTCACGCACTCGACGGCGAATCAGCGCAGCGATTCACGCGGCGGCCTCGGCGGCCAGCCACACGGCGAGCGCGTCGCGCGTCTCGCGCACGTCGTGGACGCGCAGCAGCATCGCCCCGCGCGCGACGGCCGCCAGCGCCGCCGCGAGGCTCGCCGCCAGGCGCTCGTCGACGGCGCGGCCGGTGATCTCGCCCAGCGACGCCTTGCGCGACAGCCCCGCCAGCACCGGGTATCCGGTTGCCGCCAGCGCCGGCAGGCCGGCCAGCAGGGCGAGATTATGCGCGAGCGTCTTGCCGAAGCCAAAGCCCGGGTCGAGCACGATGCGGTCGCGCGCGATGCCCGCTGCCTCGCAGGCCGCGGCGCGCGCCACGAGGAACGCCCGCACCTCGGCGACCACGTCGGCATACGACGGCGCCTGCTGCATCGTCCGCGGGTCGCCCTGCATGTGCATCAGGCAGACGCCCGCGTCGGCGGCGGCGACCGCTTCGATCGCGCCGGGCGCCGTCAGGCCGCAGACGTCGTTGATCATCGACGCCCCCGCCGCCAGCGCCGCCCGCATCACCGCCGGCTTGCGCGTGTCGACCGACACCGCGACGCCCTCGGCGACCAGCGCGGTGACCAGCGGGATCACCCGGGCGAGTTCCTCGGCCTCGTCGACCGGCTGCGCGCCGGGCCGCGTCGACTCGCCGCCGATGTCGACCAGGTCCGCCCCGTCGTCGATCATCCGCCGCGCATGCTCGAGTGCGCGCGGGGCGTTGAAATAGCGACCCCCGTCGGAGAACGAGTTCGGCGTCACGTTGAGGATGCCCATGATCCGCGGGCGCGCGAGGTCGAGCACGTGCCGGCCGCAGCGAAGCACCCGTTCGGCGCGCATCAATCCCGCTCGCGAGGGTCCGCCGGCGCCAAGACAAAGGGGCGCGCCGCAGCGCGCCCCCCGCTTGGTTGCGGCATCGCTTCCTCAGGCCGGGTTGGCCGATGGCGCCGCGTCGGGCCCCGGCGTGGTGCCGGACGCCGACGACCCGCCCCCGCTCGACGCGGGCTTCGGAGGCCGCGGCGGCTTGCCGGTCATGATGTCGTCGATCTGGTCGGCGTCGATGGTCTCGAGTTCGAGCAGCGCGGCGGCCATCGCCTCGACCTTGTCGCGGTTGTCCTCGAGGAGCTTGCGCGCGACCGCGTACTGCTGGTCGATGATCTTGCGGATCTCGCTGTCGACCTTGCGCATCGTCTCCTCGGAGACGTTCTTGTGCGTCGTGATCGAGCGGCCGAGGAAGACCTCGCCGTCGTTCTCGGCGTAGACCATCGGCCCCAGCAGATCGGACATGCCGTAGCGGGTGACCATGTTGCGCGCCATCTCGGTCGCGCGCTCGAAGTCGTTCGACGCGCCGGTGGTCATCTGGTTCATGAAGAGCTCTTCTGCGATGCGCCCGCCGAACAGGACGGCGATCACGTTCAGCATGTGGGTGCGGTCCATGCTGTAGCGGTCGGCCACCGGCAGCTGCATGGTCACGCCCAGCGCCCGACCGCGCGGGATGATGGTGACCTTGTGCACCGGATCGGTCTTGGGCAGCAGGCGCGCGACGATCGCATGGCCGGACTCGTGGTACGCGGTGTTGCGCCGCTCTTCCTCCGGCATCACGATCGAGCGCCGTTCGGCACCCATGATGATCTTGTCCTTCGCCATCTCGAAGTCGTCCATGTCGACCAGGCGCTTGCTGCGGCGCGCGGCGAACAGCGCGGCTTCGTTGACGAGGTTGGCGAGGTCGGCGCCCGAGAAGCCGGGCGTGCCGCGGGCGATGATCTCGGCCTTGACGTCGCTCGCCATCGGCACCTTGCGCATGTGGACGAGCAGGATCTGCTCGCGGCCGCGGATGTCCGGCAGCGGCACGACCACCTGACGGTCGAAGCGGCCCGGGCGCATCAGCGCGGGGTCGAGGACGTCCGGCCGGTTGGTCGCCGCGATGACGATGACGCCCGAGTTGCCCTCGAAGCCGTCCATCTCGACCAGCAGCTGGTTCAGCGTCTGCTCCCGCTCATCGTTGCCGCCGCCCAGTCCCGCCCCGCGCTGGCGACCGACGGCGTCGATCTCGTCGATGAACACGATGCACGGCGCATTCTTCTTCGCCTGCTCGAACATGTCGCGCACGCGCGCCGCGCCCACGCCGACGAACATCTCGACGAAGTCGGAGCCCGAGATCGAGAAGAAAGGCACCTTCGCCTCGCCGGCGATCGCCTTGGCGAGCAGGGTCTTGCCGGTGCCCGGGCTGCCGACCATCAGCACGCCGCGGGGAATCCGCCCGCCGAGCTTCTGGAACTTCGACGGGTCGCGCAGGAACTCGACCAGCTCGGCGACCTCCTCCTTGGCCTCGTCGCAGCCCGCGACGTCGGCGAAGGTGACGGTGTTGTTCGACTCGTCGAGCATCTTGGCCTTGCTCTTGCCGAAGCTGAACGCGCCGCCCCGACCGCCGCCCTGCATCTGGCGCATGAAGAACACCCAGACGCCGATCAGCAGCAGCATCGGGAACCAGGAAATGAAGATCTGGGCGAGGAAGCTCTGCTCCTCGTCGGGCTTGGCCTCGACCTTGACGCCGTACTTGACGAGGTCGCCGACCATCCAGATGTCGCCGGGGCTGTAGGTGAGGTAGCGCTTCTTGTCGGCGCCGACCCACTTGATCGAGCGGCCCTCGACGGTCGCGGACTCGACGGCGCCCGAGCGCGCCTTGTCCATGAATTCGGAATACGGCACCGACTCCTTCGTCGTCTGCCGCGAGTCGAACTGCTTGACGACCGTGAGCACGACCAGCCCGATCACGAGCCAGATGCCGATGTTCTTGAGCATGTTGTTCAAACGTCGCTCCTCGCCGCGGATCGAAGGGCCGCCGGCCGCCCGGAAAACGAACCGACACCGGCGCGTTCGCGCCGAAAGCCGGAAAAGGGATTGATTTTAGCACCCCGGGGCCGCCGTGGCCCCCGGGCGTGCCGGCCCGCCGGAGCGGACGGCTCAGCCGGCGCGGTGCCGCTTGCCCACGAGGTAGACCTCGGGGCTGCGATCGCGCGACGACTTGGGTTTGCGCACATAGGCCTTTTCGAACCGTTGCTGCACCGCCCGCTGGAACTCGGGAAAGCCCTCGCCCTGGAACGCCTTGACGACGAAGTCGCCGCCCGGTTGCAGCCATTGGGCAGCGAATTCCAGCGCCAGTTCGCCGAGGTGCACCGATCGCGCCTGGTCGGCCGACTGGACACCCGACAGATTGGGGGCCATGTCCGACAACACAAGGTCGACCCGGCGCCCGGCGAGCGCCGCCTCGACGGCGACGACCCCGGCTTGCTCGCGAAAGTCCGCCTGGACGACGGCGACCCCGGGAATCGGGTCCATCGGCAGCACGTCGACCGCGACGATCCGCGCGGAGGCGCCGAGCCGCTCCCGCAGGACCTGCGTCCAGCTCCCCGGCGCGGCGCCGAGGTCGACCACCGCGAGCCCGGGGCGGAACAACTGGTCGCGCTCGGCGAGTTCCAGCAGCTTGAACGCGGCGCGCGAGCGATAACCCAGCCGGGTCGCCTCGCGGACCCAGTGGTCGTTGACGTGCTCCTGCATCCACGCCTTGCCGAACCTGTGCTTCTTCGCGGCCTGCAGCGCCATGTCGTCCGGGGCTCGGGGCGGGAGGAACGCCGGCAGGACGCCGGCTACGCCCCCACATTGGGGCCAAATGCCCGGCGCGTCAATGCGCAGGCACCGGCAGCGCGCGCCGTCAGCGGAACAGCGGATAGAGGCCGATGACGCCGATGAGCACGACGATGACGCCGACGGCGATGACCAGGCCGTTGAGCAGATGCTTGGTCTCGCTCTGGAACACGAGCAGATCGTCGGCGAGTTCGGCCATCTGGACGTTGGTCGCCGGCGCGGCCGGGGAAGCCGCCTGGGACTCGCCTTCGTCCCACGGGTCGGTGGTGGGGTCGTGCATCTCGACCGGCAGGATCATCGTGAAGTTCGTCACCGGGAGCAGGCGGTGCCGCTCGGTGTCCCAGAGCTTGACCTTGCGCCCGGCGCGCATCACGTAGCCGAACCCGCGCGAACCCAGCGGTCCCGGCCGACCGGCGATGTCGACGAAGAACTTGGCGGGCAGCTTCCCGGCGGCGGCGAGCCGCATCATCATGTCGAACTTCTCCGCCGACATCGAGATGTTGATCTGGAACCGTGCCGGCCGCGTGTTGGCGCCGCGCCCGACCTCGGGGATGTGCACGATCGAGCCGGTGGCGCGCCCGGCCTTGGCGCTCCGCCGGTCGCTGTGCTCGCGGATCCGCAGCACGCCGACCAGGCTCTGCAGGTTGCCGCCGGTGGACAGGAGCACGTGCTCGTCGCGGGACGCCACGATCCGCAGAACGAGGATCGTCTCGTTGCCTTGCTCGATGATCAGGCGCGCTTTGTTGGGCTTGAATCCGACGAGCGGCATGCGCAGGCTTCAGCAGCGGAAGAGGTTGCCGGAAGCCGCGCGCGGTGGCCGCGGTTCCCGTCGCGCGTGCGCGTCCCGCGCGACGACGGCTGCCCGTCGTGGCGTGCTCGAAGCGGATCGCAATTCGTGCATTTCCTTTCGGCCCCCTCGAGGCCGTGCCGGTCCCGCGTTGTTGTCGAGAGGACGACAGCGCGCCGGGATCGGCGCGGCGCTCCCCCTGGACGCCCATCGCGAAGTTGACCGTAATGTTCGCTTGATTCCGCAGTCTGCGAAAGCCCAGCCGTCAAACGGGCTTGTGCATGACAATTCGCCCATCACATCGTCGGCGTCCGGGGTCCGGTCCGGGCCTCGGCGAGCGCGGTAGAATCGCGGCATGAGAACGCTCCCGCCCCCCGAACGGCGCGCGCTGCGCGCGAAGGCGCACACGCTCCACCCGGTCGTCATCGTCGGCCACCACGGGCTCACGCCGGCGGTGCTGAAGGAGATCGACACCAGCCTGCGCGCCCATGAACTCATCAAGGTGCGCGTCGCCGACGACGATCGCGCCGTGCGCGACGAAGTGCTGCGCCGGATCTGCAGCGAACTCGACGCGGCGCCGGTCCAGCACCTAGGCAAGCTCCTGATCGTCTGGCGGCCGCAGCCGGAGGACGATGCGCCGACCCGTCCGGTTGCCGCCGACAAGAAGTCCACCACAAAGGGGCGGCCGCGGCGGCCATCGGCGGAGCCCGCGCCCCGTGCTTCGAAACAAGCGCGGAGCGGCGCGAAGACCGTCGGACGGGGCGCGAAGACCGCCGGACGGAGCGCGAAGGCGACCGCGGGCACGCGGACCGGCACGGGCGCCGGCGCAAAGAAAGCGGTCAAGCGCGTTGCCAAGGCGCCCGTTGGCGCGAGGACGGATTTCCGCGGCGCGAAGCGCTCGCCCGCAACCGGCGCACCGGGCGCACTGAAGCGTGCGGCATCCGGCGCAGGCACGACTGCCGGCGGCCGAAGGCGATCGCCCGGCGGCGGCAAGGCGACGGCCACGGCGACCGGACGTGTTCCCGCCGACACATCGACCGCAACCGGCAGCGCCAGGCGAACGACCGCCGGTTGCGGTCGATGTGTCGGCGGGAACACGTC
>DATIUK010000229.1:0-2747 GCA_035466885.1 Casimicrobiaceae bacterium | reverse complement strand
GGGCCCGGGCCGACGAACTGCCCGAGGGCAAACGCTCCTCCTGCTGTCTGAATGGTCTCGACAACGGTATTGCTTGCGGTATCGATGATCGAAACATCGCTGGAGAGATCGTTGGCGACATAAACACGGGTTCGGCCGGGTTTGCGGCGACGCCTTGGGGTCCCCGTCCTACACCCACGTTGGCCACGACGGCGTTGGTCGCCGTGTCGATGATCGAGAGGACTGCCCCGCCGTTGATGTACGCAATGGGGCCAGCGAGCGCGAATGAGGACGGAAAGGCCGCTATTCCCAAGCCGACCAAGAGGCTGAGCCAAGCGCGCATAGACCCTCTCTTTCTCTGGGCCGCTACGCCGCTCGGGCGACGGAAGGCCCGAGCAGAGGTGTTACAAGTTCATTAGGCGCGCCGCAGCGACACGAAGCATTGACGCAGGTCAACGCGCTGTCGGAGGCGCGCGGGCCAGCGGCGGGTGGGAAGGACGTGCCCCGCGTCTCGAGGGCCCCATTGAACGCACATTTCGCACGTTCCAACTCGGACCTGCGGCGCCTTGCCGGCAAAGATCTGGGCATGACTGGCGTCTCCGGGGGCATAACCATCCGGCCCGGAAGAACGGACGCCGACGAGTGACGGCGCCGCCGGCCGCTCTCTCAGCCGGCGAGCTCCGGGATCGGGACCGGCACCGGCTTGCCGGCGAACCAGGCGTCGAGGTTGGCCCGGCAAAGGTCGGCCATCGCCTGCCGCGTCTCGCGCGTCGCGCTGCCGACGTGCGGCAGCAGGACGACATTGTCGAGTGCGAGCAGCGCCGCCGGGACGTTCGGTTCGGCGGCGAAGACGTCGAGCCCGGCGCCGCGGATGGTCCCCGCCTGCAGCGCCGCGACCAGCGCCGGCTCGTCGACGATCGAGCCGCGCGCGATGTTGACCAAGGTTCCCTTCGGCCCCAGCGCCGCGAGCACGTTGGCGTCGACGAGCTTGCTGGTTGCCGGCCCGCCGGGACAGGCGACGATCAGGAAGTCGACCTCCGCGGCCAGCGCCCGCAGGTCGGGCACGTGGCGCCACGGCACGTCGGGCTGCGGCCTGCGCGTCGTGTATGCGATGCTCATGCCCATCGCCTCGAGGCGGCGCGCGATCGCCCGGCCGATGCGGCCGAGGCCCAGCACGCCCGCCTTCTTGCCGCCGAGGCAGGTGGTGAGCGGCGGTGCGCCGGAGAGCCACTGGCCGCTGCGGACGAACCGGTCGGCGGCGATGAAGCCGCGCGCCGTCATCAGCACCAGCGCGGTGGCGACGTCGGCGACGTCGTCGGTCAGAACGTCGGGCGTGTGCGCCACCATGATGCCGCGCTGCCGGCAGTAGTCGACGGGCACGCCGTCGTAGCCCACCCCGAACACCGAGATGATGCCGAGGTTCGGCAGTTCGTCGAGGAGCGTCGTCGGCGTCACCGTGCCGCCGCTCTGGACCAGGCCGCGGACCCGCGGCCCTTCGGCGGCGAGCAGCGCAGCGGGGTCCGCCGCATGGACGAGGTCGTGGCAACGGTAGCTCGCGCGCAGAGGATCGCGGAGAAACGGCGGCAGCGACGCGGTGATCAGGATCTCGGAAGACATGGTTTGGCTCCTCAGTGCGGGCGTTTCGGCGCCCAGTCGAGCAGCCCGGCGACGAGGCCCGCATCGCCGCCGGCGGTGTCCACGACCGCCAGCCCGAGCTGCCGCGCGTGGGCGGCGATCCGTGGGTGCGGGACGAAGCTCGGACACCGCCGCCAGGCCGCGCGCGCACCTTCGGCGAGCCGCGGCCACAGGTTGTCGATGCCTTCGCTGGAAGTGAGGGTCACCGCGTCGATGCGACCCGCGGCGAACGCCTCGTCGAGGCCGGCGACGCTCGCCGGCGCCGCGCGGCGGTAACAGGCGACGATGTCGACCTCGGCCCCGCGGGAACGCAACGCCTCGGGCAGCTCTTCGCGCCCCCCGTCGCCGCGGAAGATCACGACCCGCCGGCCGCGCACGTCGGCGAGGAGCGGCAAGGCGAGGAGTCCCTCGCTGTCGAACGTCGTCGCCGGAATCCGGGCGTCGGCCACGCCCAGCGCCGCCAGCGCCTCCGCCGTTCCCGGGCCGGGGGCGAGCGCGGTTACACGGGACGGCCACGGGCGTCCCGGCCGGACGCCGTATTCGGCCGCGTTGGCGGAGACGAACACCGCAAAGTCGTAGCGCTCGAGCGCGGCGTGAACGGCCGCGAGCGGCGCGGTGTCGTCCGGCGGCAGGATCGCGATCGCCGGGAAGATCACCGGTGTGGCGCCGAGTGCGGCCAGTTTGGCGGCGAACGGGCCCGCCTGCCGTGCCGGCCGCGTTACCAGCACGCCGAGCCCGGCGAGCGGGCCGCCGGGTGCGGGCGCGGGCGCGAGCGAGTGCGGGTCCAATCAGAGCCCGCAGAGGCGGCCTGCGCCGCGGGCGAGAAATTCGTCGGCGAGCGCGGTGCCCAGCGCGTCGGCCGACGCGGCGTCGGCAACCGGCGCGGACTTCTCGCCGCGCATCACCTCCTTGCCGTCGCGCGAGGCGAGGAGCCCGCGCAGCCAGAGCTCGCCGTGGCGCAGCATCGCGTGCCCGGCGAGCGGCGTGTGGCAGCTGCCGGCCAGCGCCCGCGAGAACGCGCGCTCGGCGGTCACCGCGAGCGTGGTCTCGAGGTCGCCGAGCGGGGCGAGCGCGGCGATCACGTCGGGTCGGTCGGCCCGGCACTCCAGCGCCAGCGCGCCCTGCCCGACCGC
>DATIUK010000228.1:0-6432 GCA_035466885.1 Casimicrobiaceae bacterium | reverse complement strand
CGGAACTTCGCGAGCAGCAGGTGGCTGCCGACACCGACCATCCGCAACCGCCGGTTGGCCGCAGACCCAAGGCGCTGCGCCAGGCCAGCCGGGCGCGCGACGTGGTCCCGGCCTAGGGCTGGCCTCGAACACCCCGTGTTGGGTCCGGCGCCGCCTGTGGTCGCCATGTAGCCGGCACCGCACAGGACCAGACTCCTTTGCAACTTCGTTGCTGACAACAAGGCAGGCAGGAGCAATTCCATGCAAGTCAAGGACCTGAAGTTCCGCACCCGGCTCTGGATCATCGTCGGCGTCCTGCTGGCGGGAATCATCGCGGTCGCCGCGATCGCCTCGCTGCGCCTCATGCAGCTGCGCGGCGAGTGGGAGCAGTTCCAGGCGATCACGCTCGCCAAGCAGCGCGCGGCGAGCTTCGGCTACATCAAGCTCGGCGAGGCGACGCAGGCGTTCAATCATTACCTGCTGCGGGGCGAGGAGCACGCAAAGGCGTTCAGCGAGAGCCTGGACCGCGTCGACGCCGAACTCGCCGCCTACCGCAAGGCCGGGGCGCTGTCGCCGTCCGAAGACGAGATCCTGGTGGACGTCCAGAAAGGATCGGCGGCGTACCGCGCGGGCATGGCCAAGGCCGCCGCGCTGCGCGCCGACGGCGTCATGACGGCTGCGATCGACCGCGAGATCCGGGGGCTCGACGTTCCGCTGGCGCAGGGCCTCGAGAACCTGCTCTGGAGCGCGGCGGAGGCGGCGAAGGAGAAGGGGGAGATCATCTCCGGACTCGTCCAGTCGACGCTCGTCGCCCTCGTCGCCATCGCCTTGGGCGTGACCCTGATCGGGAGCGTCGTCGCCTGGCTGCTGGTCCGCAGCGTCACCACGCCGCTCGGCCACGCGGTCCGGCTCGCGCGCGCAGTTGCCGCCGGCGACCTCGACCAGGAGATCCGAGTCAGGAGTCGCGACGAGACGGGGCAGCTCTTGCAGGCGCTGTCCGAGATGACCGGCAAGCTGCGCACGCTGATGACCGAAATCCGCGACGTGAGCCAGTCGGTGGCCGGCGCGGCCGACGAGATCGCCTCGGGCAACGCGGACCTCGCCCAGCGCACCTCGGCCCAGGCGGCAAGCGTCGAGTCGACCGCGTCGACGATGGAGGAGCTCACGGTCACCGTCAAGCACAATGCCGAGAACGCGAAGCAGGCGAACACGCTGGCCGCCTCGGCGTCCGCGGTCGCGCAGCGCGGCGGGCAGGCGATGGGAGACGTCGTCCGGACGATGGACGAGATTCACACCGGGGCGACGCGCATCGTCGACATCATCGCCACGATCGACAGCATCGCCTTCCAGACCAACCTGCTCGCGCTCAATGCCGCGGTCGAGGCGGCGCGGGCCGGCGAGCAGGGCCGCGGCTTTGCCGTGGTCGCCGCGGAGGTGCGGGCACTGGCGCAGCGCAGCGCCAGTGCCGCGCAGGAGATCAAGACCCTGATCAACGCCGCCGTGACCAGCGTGGGCGCGGGGTCGAAGCGGGTCGCCGACGCCGGCCGGACGATGGACGAGGTCGTCGCCGCCGTCCAGCGAGTGTCTTCGATCATGACCGAGATCTCGGCGGCGACGCAGCAGCAGCGCGCCGGCATCGAGCAGGTCAACGAGGCGGTGGCGCGCATGGACCAGGTGTCGCAGCAGAACGCCGCGCTGGTCGAGGAGGAGGCAGCGGCCGCCCAGTCGTTGAACGAGCTCGCCCACCAGCTGACCAGCGCCGTGGCCGCATTCGACGGCGGCGCAGCGGACGCGGGCGGTCCGGCGCGGGCGGCCGACCCGGCAGGAGCGGAGCCGGCCCGCCGGCTGGCCCAGTCGCCGGCACCGCCGTCGCAGACCATCCCCGAGCTCTCCGAGGCGGTCGCCGTCGGCTGACCGCCGATTCGGCAACCCCGGCGACCGACCGGCCCAGCCACGGCCGATGCCCATGGACCACCGTCACCCGACGCCCTCCGTCGCCACGGTCGAACGCGAGTTCGACTTCACCAAGGCCGACTTCGAGCGGGTGCGCGCGCTGATCCGCGAGCGGGCCGGCATCGCGCTGACGGCGGCCAAGGAGAACATGGTCTACAGCCGTCTGTCGCGGCGACTGCGGTCCCGGGGTTTCAACCGCTTCGACGACTACCTCGCGTTCGTCGAGTCCGGTGACGCCGAAGAGTGGGAAGCCTTCGTCAATTCGCTGACGACCAACCTGACGTCGTTTTTCCGGGAAGGGCATCACTTTCCGCTGCTTGCCGACCTCCTGCGCTCGCGCCAACGCGGCGGCACGCTGACCATCTGGTGCACCGCCTCGTCGACCGGCGAGGAGCCGTACTCGCTGGCGATCACCGCCTGCGATGCGTTCTCGACGCTGACCCCGCCGGTGCGCATCATCGCCAGCGACATCGACACGCAGGTGCTGGCGACCGCCCAGCGCGGCGTCTATGCGGAGGACCGCTGGAAGGGACTCGAGCTCGCGCAGCTTCGCCGCTACTTCCAGCGCGGGACCGGGATCAACGCCGGCAAGGCGCGGGTGCGGCCCGAGTTGCAGAAGCTCATCGACTTCCGGCAGATCAACCTGCTCGCGCCCAGCTGGGACGTGCCGGGCGACCTGACGGCGATATTCTGCCGCAACGTGATGATCTACTTCGACCGGCCGACGCAGTACCAGATCCTCGCCCGCTTTGCGCCGTTGCTGGCACCCGGGGGCCTGCTTTTCGCCGGGCACTCGGAGAGCTTCTCCCACGCCAACCGGCTGTTCCGGCTGCGCGGCAAGACTGTCTACGAGCTCGCCTGACGCGCGCCGCCCGCCTGCCGCCGCATCATGCCTCCGATCGCCGCTTCCGCGCCCCCGACGCCGAACCTCTACTACGACCGGCAGTTCGAGAGCGATGCCGCCAAGCTCCTGCCCGGCGAGTACTACGTCACCCGGCAGGAGATGGTGCTCGTCACCGTGCTGGGCTCCTGCGTTGCCGCGTGCATCCGCGACCGGCAGTCCGGCGTGGGCGGAATGAACCACTTCATGCTGCCCGACAGCGGCTCCGAGCGCGGCACGCCCGCGTCGGAGTCGGCGCGCTACGGTGCGTACGCGATGGAGGTCCTGGTCAACGAACTGCTGAAGCTCGGCGCGCGGCGCGGCAGCCTCGAGGCCAAGGTCTTCGGCGGCGGGGCGGTGATGTCCGGCCTCACCCAGGCGAATGTCGGCGAGCGCAATTCCGCGTTCGTCATCGAGTACCTGCAGACGGAGCAAATCCCGCTGGCGGCGCGCGACCTGCTCGACATCTACCCGCGCAAGGTCTACTTCTTCCCCCGCACCGGGCGGGTGGTCGTGCGCAAGCTGAAGAGCCTGCACAACGACACGATCCTCCAGCGCGAGATCGACTACCGCAGCAAGCTGCACGGCATCCACGTGGAAGGCGACATTGAACTCTTCGGCTAACCTCTCTGCTCCCGCGGCAGGCGGCAAGATCAAGGTACTGATCGTCGACGACTCGGCGCTCGTGCGCCAGCTCCTGACCGAGATCTTCTCGCGCGAGCGGGACATGACCGTCGTCGGCGCGGCGCCCAACCCGCTGGTCGCGCGGGAGATGATCCGTGCCACCGACCCGGATGTGCTCACGCTCGACATCGAGATGCCGCAGATGGACGGGCTCGATTTCCTCGAGCGGCTGATGCGACTGCGCCCGATGCCCGTCGTCATGGTCTCGACGCTGACCGAGCGCGGGTCGGAAGCGACGCTGCGCGCGCTGGAGTTGGGCGCCATCGACTTCGTCTCCAAGCCGCGGCTGGGGATCGCGCAGGGCATCGGCGACTATGCCGAGGAGATCGTCGCCAAGGTGCGCGTGGCGGCCCGGGCCCGGAGCATCCGCAAGCCGCTGGTCCGGCCGGCCCCCGCGGCGACGCTGCCGCAGGTCGGCAACCGGCGCCTGTCGACCGAAAAGATCATCTTCATCGGCGCATCGACCGGCGGCACCGAGGCGGTGCGCGAGGTGCTCGAACGGATGCCTGCCGACTCGCCGGCCGTGCTCGTCACCCAGCACATGCCGCCGGGCTTTACCCGGACCTTCGCCGCGCGCCTCGACAGCCTGTGCAAGCTGCACGTCAGCGAGGCGGTCGACGGCGAGCGCGTGCTGCCCGGACACGCGTACATCGCCCCCGGGGGGCTGCACCTGCGCCTGACGCGCAGCGGTGCGAACTACGTCGCCACGCTCGACGACGGCGAGCCGGTCAACCGCCACAAGCCCTCGGTCGAGGTGCTGTTCCGCTCGGCAGCCGAGCTCTGCGGACCCAACGCCATCGGCGTGATGCTGACCGGGATGGGCAAGGATGGGGCGCTCGCGATGCGCCGGATGAAGGACGCGGGCGCCTGGAACGTCGCGCAGGACGAGGCGAGCTGCGTCGTCTTCGGCATGCCCAAGGAGGCGATCGCCGCCGGCGCGGTCGACGAGATCCTTCCAGTCCAGGACATTGCCGGCCGCCTGCTGCAGCGCCTCGGCAGCGCGGCACTGCGGACCAACCGGGTGTGAGACCGGAATGCCAACGACCATGGCCATCCGTCTCGAACGCCGGCCCGGGGTCGCCGTCGCGCACCTGGCCGGCCACCTCGGCATCGACAGTCACCGCGAGCTGAAGGCGGCCTGCGAGGCCTGCCTCAGCGATCCGGCGATCGCCGAGCTCCGTCTCGACCTCGCCGGCATAGAATCGGCGGATGCGACCGCGCTGGGCCTGCTGCTGGTGGTCCGCGAACGCGCGAACGGCCTGGGACGGCAGGTGAGCCTGACCGGGTTCGCACCGGGAACCTCGCAGCGGCTCGGCGTCGACGACGTCGGGAAATTCTTCGCGGTGGTGTGACGCAAGCCACTCCGCCGTCCAACGGTGCGCCGGCAACGGCGCTGCAGACATGACCGACCAGACCATCTACCTCGCCCGCCAGCCCATCGTCGACGCCAACAAGGAACTCGTGGGCTTCGAGCTCCTGTTCCGCGCCACCGCGAACAACGTCGCCGACGCGACCGACAGCGTGTTCGCGACCTCGACGGTTATCGCCAACGCCTTCACCGAAATCGGACTCGACCAGGTCATCGGCAGCGTCGACGGCTACCTCAACGTCGACGCCGACTTCCTGTACAGCGAGATGATCGAGGCGCTGCCGGCGTCGCGCATCGTGCTGGAGCTCCTCGAGACGACGATCGTCGACGAACGGGTCATCGCCCGGGTCGACGAACTGCGCCAGCGCAAGTACCGCGTCGCGATCGACGACTTCATCGGCAATTTCGACGATTTCGATTCGCTGCTCCCCAGCGTCGACCTGGTCAAGATCGACTTCGAGAAGCTCGACGAGCTGCTGGTCCCGATGATCGTCGAGCTTCTCGGCAAGCACAAGGTGACGCTGCTCGCCGAGAAGGTCGAGACGCCGGAGCAGTTCCGGCAGGCGAAGGACCTGGGCATCAAGCTGTTCCAGGGCTACCACTTCGCGCGCCCCGAGATGCTCTCCGCCAAGCGGTCGAAGCCGGCCAAGCTCGCGTTGCTGCGGCTCTTGGCACTCGCGATGGACGACGCCGAGACCAAGGACATCGAGGAGGAGTTCAAGCACCACCCGAGCCTGACGGTCAACCTGCTGCGCCTGGTCAACTCGGCGGCGCTGGTCCGCCGCCAGGTCGTCACGTCGCTGCGGCACGCGCTGGTGCTGCTCGGGCGGCGGCAGCTGCGGGTCTGGCTGCAGCTCCTGCTCTACACCTCCGATCGGCAGAACCAGTCGCTCAACAGCCCGCTGCTGCAGCTCGCCGCCACCCGCGGCAAGCTGATGGAGCAGCTCGCCGCCCGTGACGGCGGCACGCAGAGCGCGCTCAAGGACCTCGCGTTCATGACCGGGATTCTGTCGCTGATGGACGTGGTGCTGGAAATGCCGCTCACCGACATCCTGAAGGAGCTCAACGTCCCGGTCCCGGTCGAGGCGGCGCTGCTGCGCCGGGAGGGTGCGCTGGGTTCGATGCTGGCGTTGACCGAGCAGATCGAGCAGGCCGACTCGGCCGGCATCGCGGCGTCGCTGCAGAAGATGCCCGGCGCGCTGCGCGAGGGCGAGCTCATGCCGATGCAACTCGCTGCGTACCGCTGGGCCAACGAGGTTGCCGGGGCGGCCTGATTCGCTGCGGCGGTCTCGGGCGCGGCGCTTCCCTTGCGCCGCGCCTGCCTCGACGCTGTGTGGGCGGCGTCGACGAGCCTGAGCCGACCTTGGCGGAATCGATCCCCAGGCCCGTGGCTCAGAGCGCCTCGACCCGATTGCGCCCCTGTTGCTTGGCGCGATAGAGCGCCTGGTCGGCCTGTTTCAGCAGGACCGATGCGTCGGTCACGCTCCTGGTGGCCGCGCTTACGCCGACGCTGATCGAGATGTGGTGGCGCACGCCGTCGATCTCGACGGGAGCCGCCTGCACGATC
>DATIUK010000227.1:0-7415 GCA_035466885.1 Casimicrobiaceae bacterium | reverse complement strand
ATCTTCATCGTCCGCGCCGCCGGCCCCTGGCCGATCACCAGATCGAGATTGAAGTCCTCGAGCGCCGGGTAGAGGATCTCTTCGACCGTCGGCCCGAGGCGGTGGATCTCGTCGATGAACAGGACGTCGTTGGGCTCGAGGTTGGTGAGCAGCGCCGCGAGGTCGCCGGCGCGCTCGAGCACCGGGCCCGAGGTCTGGCGCAGGTTGACGCCGAGCTCGTGCGCGATGATGTGCGACAGCGTGGTCTTGCCGAGGCCGGGCGGGCCGAACAGCAGGACGTGGTCGAGCGATTCGCGGCGCTTCTTCGCGGCCTCGATGAAGATCGACAGCTGGTCGCGGATCTTCTCCTGCCCGACGTACTCGTCGAGCTGCCGCGGGCGCAGCGCGCGCTCGACGACCTCCTCCTGCGCGCCGGCGACCTTGACGGTCACGAGCCGGTTGAGGTCCTCGTTTTCGATGGCCATGCGCGATTCTAGGGCGTTTCCGCCGCCTTGCGTGGCCGCCCGGCACCTCGGGCTGCGCGCGGCGCGGCGGGCTTCTTCCGGACGTAGAGCGTCTTGGCCACGCGGGCGACGACCTCGCCCTTGGCGTCGACGATGGCGACGTGGAACGTCGGCTCGTACTTGCGGCCGTGCGTTGTCGCGCGGCGCGCCCGCGAGAGCTCCGCCGGCGGGAGGTGGAAGTGCGCGTGCACGGCGGCGCGGCCGGGCTTGACGTACTCGATGCTGCCCGCCTTGTCCCAGACGACGTAGTCGGGACCGAGGTTGTGCAGCATCATCAGCATGAAGAACGGGTCGGTCATCGCGTACAGCGAGCCGCCGAAGTGCGTGCCGACGTAATTGCGGTTCAGGAGGCGGAGGTCGAGCCGCACCTCGATGTCGCGGTAGTCGGCTGCGATGCGCGTGACCTTGATGCCGGCGCCGAGGAACGGCGGCCAGAGATTCATGGCGCGCCGCAACAGCGCCGGGCCGAGGCCGGCATCGCGCAGGTAACCCTGATGAGCGGGCATGATTGAGAGACTCGCAGCCTCTCAGGACTTCGCCAGGAGTTTCAGCGCCTGCCGGATGCCGTCGCCGACGGCGATGCCCTCGGGCAGCTGCCGGACGGCCGCCACCGCCTCCTTGTCGCTGTAGCCCAGCGCGAGCAGCGCGTTCAGCACGTCCGAGGTCGCCGGCGGCGCGCGATTGACGCCGACCGCGGTCGACAGGTCGGCACCGAGCTTGTCCTTGAGTTCCAGCAGCAGCCGCTCGGAGGTCTTCTTGCCGATGCCGGGGATCTTGGTCAGCCGTCCGGTGTCCTGCATCGTCACCGCCTGCGCGAGCTCGGCGACCGACAGGCCCGACAGCACCGACAGGGCGATGCGCGCGCCGACGCCGCTGATCTTCAGGAGCTGGCGAAAGGCCCGGCGCTCCGAATCGCTGGCGAAGCCGAACAGCAGGTGGGCGTCCTCGCGCACGACGAGGTGCGTGAACAGCGCGACGCGCTCGCCGTTCCCGGGCAGGTTGTAGAACGTGCTCATCGGCACGTCGACCTCGTAGGCGACGCCCTGCACGTCGAGCAGGATCTGCGGCGGGTTCTTCTCGACGAGGATGCCGGTGAGGCGGCCGATCATGGGAGGGGGCGAGGGAGGGGCGACGGCGATTATCGCACGGCCGTTCGTCGCCGCTCCTCGGTGGCCGCGCCGGCTACGCCGGCAGCCCGGCGAGGTGCAACCGCACGTCGTGCAGCGTCGCCACGACCAGCGGAGCGGCGGCCAGCAGCGACGGCGTCGGCGGCAGCAGGTCCGGCACCATCACCGGCGTCATGCCGGCGGCCAGCGCCCCGCGCACCCCGGGCTCGGAGTCCTCGAGCACCACGCAGGCGGCGGGCGCGGCACCGAGGCGGGCGGCCGCCTCGAGGAAGATGTCGGGCGCCGGCTTGCCGCGGGCGACCTCGTCGCCGCCGACCAGCGCGACGAACCGCGGCAAGATCCCGGTCAGCTCCAGCTTCGCCTGCGCGCGCGCCCGGCGCGTCGACGTGGCGACCGCCTTGGGAATGCGCTCGCCCTCGAGCCAGTCGAGGAGCTCCAGCAGCCCTGGCTTGAAGGCGATGCCTTCGCGCCCGACGATCGCGTCGTAGGCGCCGTGCCAGGCGCCCATCAGGTCGTCGACCGGATAGCCGGCGCCGTGGTGCTCGCCGATGATCGTCCGGCAGTCCGGGAAGTTGCGGCCGATGAGGCGGTGGTTGATCGTGCTGTCGAAGGCGAGTCCGAGGTCGCGCGCCGCGTCGACCCACGCGCGCGCGGCCAGCGGCTCGGTGTCGAGCATCAGGCCGTCCATGTCGAAGATCACCGCCGCAGGGCGCCGGTGAAGCGCGTCGCCGGTCATCAGACCAGCCGTCCGTTGCGCACACGGTAGCCGGACTGGCGCAGGCCGCCCATGCCTTCGGCGCCGTGGGCGTGCGCGATCGCGCAGGCGAGCGCGTCGGCCGCATCGGTCGACGGCACGCCCGGCAGGTCGAGCAGCCGCCGGACCATCTCCTGCACCTGTTCCTTGGCCGCCTTGCCGTGGCCGACGACGGCCTGCTTGACCTGCAGCGCCGTGTACTCGGCGACCGGCAGGTCGGCGTGCACCGCCGCGGCGATCGCCACGCCGCGCGCCTGCCCGAGCAGCAGCGTCGACTGCGGGTTGACGTTGACGAACACCTTCTCGACGGCGACCTCGGTGGGCCGCTCGCGGGCGATGATCAGCGACAGGTCGCGCAGGATCACCTTGAGGCGCTCCGGCAGCGCGTCGGCGTCGTTGCTGCGGATGCAGCCGCAGGTGACATAGCGCAGCGTGCGCCCGGCCGAGTCGATGATCCCGAAGCCGGTGACGCGCAGCCCCGGGTCGATTCCCAGGATGCGCCTGACGGCAGCCGCCGCCGGCGGTGTCCGCGCGGCGTTCAACTGCGCGCTACTCGACGATCACGGCGGTGCCCGCGGCCGTGACCATCAGCATCGAGCCGCCCTGACCGACCGTCTCGTAGTCGAGGTCGACGCCGATCACCGCGTTGGCGCCCAGTTTCGCCGCCGCCTCGCCCATTTCGGCGAGCGCGGTCTCGCGGGCGCTGGCGAGGACGTTCTCGTACGCGCCCGCGCGTCCGCCGACGATGTCGCGCACCGACGCGAAGAGGTCGCGGACGATGTTGGCGCCGACGATGGCCTCGCCGGAGACGATGCCCAGGTACCGGGCGATCCGCCGGCCTTCGAGCGTGGGCGTGGTGGTGAAGAGCATGGCTCCCTTCCGGTTGCGGTCGCGGGGCGCGGACGGCGTCAGGCCTCTTCGATGACGGCGGAGGTGTAGATCTCCTGGACGTCGTCGAGCCCTTCGAGCGCGTCGAGCAGCTTCTGCATCTTCGCCGCGTCGTCGCCGGTCATGACGACCTCGGTCGCGGGCTTCATCGAGACCTCGGCGAACTCGGGCTTGAAGCCGGCCTTGGACAGCGCGTCCTTGACGGCAACGAAGTCGTAGGGACCGGTGATCACCTCGAGGCTGCCGTCGTCGTTGGTGACGACGTCTTCGGCGCCGGCTTCGAGCGCCGCTTCCAGCAGCTTGTCCTCGTCGGTGCCAGGCGCGAACAGGATCTGGCCGCAGTGCTTGAACAGGAAGGCGACCGATCCGTCGGTGCCGAGGTTGCCGCCGTACGTGGAGAACGCGTGGCGGACGTCGGCGACGGTGCGCGTCTTGTTGTCGGTCATGCAGTCGACGATCACCGCCGCGCCGTTGATCCCGTAGCCCTCGTAGCGGACTTCCTCGTAATTGACGCCCTCGAGTTCGCCCGCACCGCGCTTGGCGGCGCGCTCGATGGTGTCCTTGGGCATGTTGTTGTCGTACGCCTTGTCCACGGCGAGCCGCAGGCGTGGATTCATCGACGGGTCGCCGCCGCCCAAGCGCGCCGCGACGGTGATTTCCTTGATCAGGCGGGTGAAGATCTTGCCGCGCTTGGCGTCGGTCGCGGCCTTCTTGTGCTTGATGTTCGCCCACTTGCTGTGGCCAGCCATGGTGATTCCGATCGTGCGTATGCCGAACCGTCGATTATACCGGGACGACCCACGGCGGTCAGGGAACGAGTCCCTGCTGCTGCAGGAAGCGGCGCAGCACCTGCAGCCGCACGCCGGCATCGTTGATCTCCAGCATGCGCTGCCGGATGCCGGGCGGCAGCGGCAACGCCTCGGCGAGGCGGTAACCGACCCACGACGCGTCGTCGAGGCGGTGCGGGGACGGGAAGTTCTCCGCACCGACCCGGTTCGCGATCAGCTCGACCAGCCGCGCGAGCGGCGCTCCGTCGGCCGGCAACGGCAGCGCCGGCTCGGCGTCGATCGGCACCGCGTCGGCGACGACCAGGCCGTTCGGCTCGACGCGGTGCGCGAGGACGCGAAAGCGCGTCTCGCCGCGGGTGCGGAGATGGAGGATGCCCGACTCCGGCATGTCGAAGTCGGTGATCCGGGCGAGCGTCCCGATGGCCTCGAACTTCGGCGGCGGACGCCCCGGACCCATCACCTCGGCGCCCTCGCCGATCAGGCATACGCCGAACGGGGAATCGTCGCGGATGGAGCGCTTGGCGAGTTCGATGTAGCGCTGCTCGAAGACCCGCAGCGGCAGCAGGCCGCCGGGGAAGAGGACGGTGGCGAGCGGAAACAGCGGCAGCGTCATCGCCGTGAGGGCGGGACGGACGCGGCGGCGCCATTCACGACGCGGCGCCGGGAGGCGGGGTCGGGTGCGCGCGCTGGTCGCCCCAGCGCGGGCCCAGCGTGTGCGCCACGCGCAGCTGGTCGAGCACGCGGGCGACGACGAAGTCGACCAGGTCGGCGACGGACTGCGGGCGGTCGTAGAAGCCGGGCGCCGGCGGCAGGATCACCGCGCCCGCGCGCGCGAGCGTCAGCATGTTGTCGAGGTGGATCGTCGACAGCGGCGTCTCCCGCGGGACGAGCACCAGGGGTCGGCGCTCCTTCAGCATCACGTCGGCGGCGCGCTCGATCAGGTTGTCGGCGAGTCCGTGGGCGATCGCGCCCAGCGTGCCCATGCTGCAGGGACACACCGCCATCGCGTCGGCGGGGTTCGAGCCGGAGGCGACCGGGGCCATCCAGTCCTCGCGGCCGAACACGGTGAGCTGGCCGTCCGCCGCGCCGCAGCGCTCGGCCAGCAAGCGCGCCGCCTCGCGCGGCTGCGCCGGCAGCGTGAGGTCGCACTCCTGCCGGGCGACGATCTGCGCGGCGGGGGAGTAGAGCAGGTAGACGCGGCAGCGCGCGGCGACGAGGCACTCGAGCAGCCGCAGGCCGTAGGGCATGCCGGAGGCGCCGGTGAAGGCGAGGGTGATCGTCTGCGGTGCGGTCATCGGGGATCCCGCGGGCACGCCGGCCTGGGGTAGCTGGTCAAGAGTCGTGAAGAAATCGTAGCGAGCACCGCGCAACGCAGCAATCGGGACGCGCAGCAGGTTTGTGCACGACCTGTCAATCGAGCTCGCGGTGGCGCTTCAATACCTGGTGCCGCGGCGAGAACGCCCGCGCCAGCCGCTCGACGAAGTAGACCGAGCGGTGGCGTCCGCCGGTGCAGCCGATCGCCACGGTGAGGTTGTTGCGATTGTCGCGCGCGTAGTCGGGGAGCCAGCTGGCGACGAAGTGGTAGATGTCGCCGTACATGCGCTCGACTTCGGGCACCGTCTCCAGGAAGGTCACCACCGGCGCGTCGCGGCCGGTCAGCGGCCGCAGCTCGTCCTCGTAGTGCGGATTGGGCAGGCAGCGCACGTCGAAGACGAGGTCGGCGTCGAGCGGCACGCCGTGCTTGAAGCCGAACGACTCGAACAGCAGCGTGAGCTTGGACGGGTCGACGCTGATGAAGTCCTTGACCCAGGCGCGCAGCGAGGCCGCGGGCAGGTTGCTGGTATCGAACACGAAGCCCAGCGTGCGCACGTCGGCGACCAGCGAGCGCTCGAACTCGATCGCCTCGGTCAGCGTCCGGTCCTCGCCGGCGAACGGGTGGCGGCGCCGGGTCTCGGAAAAGCGCTTCACCAGCGTCTCGGTCTGCGCCTCGAGGAACAGGAAGCGCACCGCGAGGCCGCGCTGCTGGAGTGCCGCGATCGCGGCCGGCAGGTCGCGGAAACCCGGGGCGATCTTGACGTCGAGGGCGATGGCGAGGCGGGCGCGCCCGGCCGCGAGCAGGTAGTCGACGGTCTGGCCCAGCAGCGGCAGCGGCAGGTTGTTGACCGCGTAATAGCCAGAGTCCTCGAGCGCGCCCAGCGCAACGTTCTTGCCCGAGCCCGAGAGCCCGCCGATGAGAAGGATGTCCATGGTGCGCGGCTGGTTCGGTGCGGGGGCTGGGCGCGTGGTGGCGGTTCGGCAGCAGGCGGTTCGAAGGGCCGAGCATAGCAAAACGGGGCCGCTGGCGGCCAACGCCGGGGGTGTCAATGGCCCTGGACATGTCGGAACTGACAGGTACGGGTTTCCGTTGCCCCCGGCAAACTCGAAGGCCGTGAGGCCGGCCCGGTGTCGAAGGCGGCGCGGCGGGCGCGGACTAGGCGGTCCGGACGAATGACGCGCGGCAACGGACGCGCGAAGGTGCACGGACGGCGCGAGGCCCGGTCACCGCGCATCCGGTGCGACCGGACGGGCAATTCGAGCGAGCGGGGTGGCGCGATGGTCGGGGTGATCGTTCTCCTGGTGATCGGGTTCTGGGCAGTCGTCGGCCGCTGGGCGTGGAAGAACTTCGTCCGGCCGCACGTTTCCGCGCCGCGCGCCGGGCTCGCCGGCTTCGCGTTCGCCGTCGCCTGGTTCGTGCTGCCGGTCGGTGACGAGATCCTCGGTTCGATCCGCTTCCGGCAACTGTGCCGGGAGATTCCGCCGACCCGTTACTACGGACCCATCGCCGTCGGACCGGGGGCGTTCTTCGACCAGCAGGGGAACCGGAAGTGGAAGAGCAGTGACGAGTTCGCGCGGATCGTCACCAGTACGCCGGACTGGAAAGAACTCTGGGAAACGCGGACCGAGGAGTCGCGGTTGTCCACTTGGCCCATGCGCATCTTCCAGTCGCGGCACTTGCACCTGGAGCGACGGACCGGAAGGTTGGTGATCGAGTCCTATTTTCGTGGATCGGGCGGTGGATGGATCGGACTCACGCTGGCGAGGGGCATTCACGGGACTTACCAGTGTCACTCCGAAGGGTGGTTTCCCAAAGATGAGCAGCTGATCGTCTTCAGGCGTGACTGAGCAACGAAAACCGGGAGAGGGCAATGAAGCAGATTGACAGAGGCTTTCTTGATGCGGCGTTGGCAGACATTGCATACGTTGACAAGATCAAACCGGGGATGTCTGGCAAGGACTTGGCGAATGCGATTGTTGACCGCGTCTCGAGTCCACTAGCCGACTTCCTTGGCTCGCGCTTCGAAGTCCTCGCCACCTA
>DATIUK010000226.1:0-5507 GCA_035466885.1 Casimicrobiaceae bacterium | reverse complement strand
CGAGCTTCTTGGTGCCCTTCATGATCGCCAGCGCCTCGAGGTCCCAGCCGAGGCCCTCGGTGGGAACACGATGTCGATCGGCGCGCCCGAGGCCTTGGTGGTGTTGGCGCGGTACTCGAACGCGATGCCGATCGGGAACTCGCCGGCACCGGCCTGGCGGCAGGGCTTGGAGCCCGAATGCGTGTACTGGGCGATGTTCTCGTGCAGCCCGTCCATGTACTTCCAGCCGTCGGCCTCGCCCCACATCTGCAGCCACGCGGTGACGTCGAAGAAGCCGGTGCCCGACGACGCCGGGTGCGGCATCGTGATCTTGCCCTTGTAGACCGGCTTCAAGAGGTCCTTCCAGGTCTCCGGCTTCGGCAGACCCTGCTTCTGCGCCTCGACGGTGTTGAAGCAGATCGCCGCGCCCCAGACGTCCATGCCGAACCACGCCGGCGGGTTCTTCGCGTCCTTGTACTGCGCGCTGATCGCGCCGAGGTTCGCCGGCGCGTAGGGCTGCAGCATGCCCTCGAGGTCGAGCAGCACCAGGCTCGACGCGGCCACACCCATCACGACGTCGGCCTGCGGGTTCGCCTTCTCGGCCAGGAGCTTGGCGGTGATCACGCCGGTGGAGTCGCGCACCCACTTGATCGCGATGTCGGGGTTCGCCTTGTTGAACCCCTCCTGGTAGGCCTTCAGCTGGTCGGTCTCGAGCGCCGTGTAGACCAGGAGCTCGGTCTTCTGCGCGAAGGCGGCGCCGCTGGCCAGGAGGCCCGCGGCAGCGGAGGCGGCGGCGACGGCCGTTGCGACGGACTGCCACCAGTTACGGCGAATGAGCTTCATGTGCGCGATCCTCGGTGTTGGGGATGAAGTGCGGCGTGGGGACGACGGCTGCGGCCGGCAGCGCGGGCCATCGTACGCTGCGCCGGCGGCGCCGGCAACGCCGCCGGACCCGCAGACTGCACCGCCTGGATGACCGGCGGATGACACCGGCCTGCGACGCTGCCGATTGTTGACAATCTACACCCTGCAGCGTCCAATACGCAACGTGCCCCCGACGCGCCGCCGAAGCCGATGCTGAAGACCCCCGCGCCGCCCCGCGCTCCCCGGTGGACCCCGCCTGCCGCTACGGGCCCGCGCCCCGGCAACGGCCCCCCCGACGCCATCGCGCTGGTGCAGGCGAACTCGCTGCCGATGCTCGTGCAGCGCGAGCTCGAGCGGATGATCCTCGCCGGGGAGCTGCCGTCGGGCAGCAAGCTCAACGAGGCGCCGCTCGCGCACGCGCTCGGCGTGTCGCGCGGCCCGGTGCGAGAGGCCTTCCGCGCACTGGAGGAGTCCGGCCTCGTCCGCCTCGAGAAGAACCGCGGTGTCTTCGTGCGCGAGCTCGCCGTCGAGGAAGCCGACGAGATCTACGAACTGCGCGCCGTGCTCGACGAGTTCGTCGGCCGCCGCCTGGCGCGGACCCTCGATGCCGACGGCGTGCGCGAACTGCGCGGCCGGGTCGAGCGGATGGAAAAGGCGGCCGCGCGCAACGACGTCGACGACTACGTGGCGGCCAACCTCGCCTTCCACGACCGCCTGGTCGAGCTCGCCGGCAACGCCAAGCTGCTCGAGGTCTACCGCCGGCTGGTCAACGAGCTGCGCCTCTACCGCCACGCCGCGCTGGCCCAGGGGGGCGTGCTGCCGGTGTCCACGCGCGAGCACCGCGAAATCGTCGACCGGATCGCCGACGGCAAGCCCGCCGCCGCCGGGCGCGCGCTGCACGACCACGTCATGGGGAGCCGCGAGCGCATGCGCCGGACGGCCGCCCTCCCCGCCGTCCCGGCATCCAATCGTCCCGCCAGGAAGCCCGCTTGAACCCCGATCTCGTCGTCACCGTCAACGGCCGCCACTACCGCGCGCCGCGGCAGCCGCTGGTCGTCGTCTGCATCGACGGCTGCGAGCCCGAGTACATCAACCAGGCGATCGCCGCCGGCCGGGCGCCGTACTTCGCATCGCTGCGCGAGCGCGGCGTCTGCCTCACCGCCGATTGCGTGATACCGTCGTTCACCAACCCCAACAACCTGTCGATCGTCACCGGCACGACGCCCGCGGTGCACGGCATCTGCGGCAACTACTTCTGGGATCCGGACGCCCGGGCCGAAGTGATGATGAACGACCCCAAGTACCTGCGCGTCGGAACGCTCTTCGCCGCATTCGCCGACGCGGGCGCCAAGGTCGCGGTGGTCACCGCCAAGGACAAGCTGCGCGAGCTCCTCGGCCACCGGCTCAAGGGCATCTGCTTCTCCTCCGAGAAGGCCGACCAGGTGACGCTGGCCGCCAACGGGATCGAGAACATCCTCGCCCGGGTCGGGCTGCCGCTGCCGTCGGTCTACAGCGCGTCGCTGTCCGAGTTCATCTTCGCCGCCGGCGTCGAGCTCCTCGCGCACGAGCGGCCGGACATCATGTACCTCTCGACGACCGATTACGTCCAGCACAAGGCGGCGCCCGGCATCGACGCCGCCAACGACTTCTACGCCATGATGGACGGCTACCTGCAGCGCCTGGACGCGATGGGCGCCGCGATCGTGGTCACCGCCGACCACGGGATGAACGCCAAGACCGACGCCTTCGGTCGCCCGAACGTCATCTACCTGCAGGACTCGCTCGACGCCGCATTCGGCGAGGGATCCACGCGGGTGATCCTGCCGATCACCGACCCCTACGTCGTCCACCACGGCGCGCTGGGCTCGTTCGCCACCGTCTACACCATCGGCGCCGAGGCCGCGCGCGCCGCGGGCGCGCACATCGCCGCGCTGCCCGGCGTCCTGTCGGTCCACCCGCGCGCGGAGGCGGCGCGCCAGTTCGAGCTGGCGCCGGAGCGCATCGGCGACCTCGTCGTCGTCGCCGAGCGGTTGAGCGTCCTCGGCAGCAGTGCCTCCCGCCACGACCTGTCGGGGCTCACCGTCCCGCTGCGTTCGCACGGGGGCGTTTCCGAGCAGCAGGTGCCGCTGCTCGCGAACCGGGCGCCGCGAGTCGAGTTGCCGGCCGGGCGCCGCTGGCGCAATTTCGACGCCTTCGACCTCGCGCTCAACTACCTGCAGTAGCGGGAACCCTCGACCATGAGCCTCCAGAACGAGCTCCAGGACCTGCGCCACGGCCACGTGCTGCGCGCGACGATGCGCATCGCCGGCGCGGAGGTCGGCGGCGAGCGCAGCATCGAGGTGCGCAACCCCTACACCGGCGGGCTCGTCGGCACGGTGCCGAAGGCCGGCGTCGACGACCTCCGGCGCGCCTTCGCCATCGCCCGCGCGTTTCGCTCGCCGCTGACGCGCCACGACCGCTACCGGATCCTGCACCGCGCCGCCGAGATCCTCCGCGCGCGCGCCGAGGACGTCTCCGACCTCATCACCGCCGAGGCGGGGCTGTGCAAGAAGGACACGCTCTACGAAGTCGGTCGCGCCTGCGACGTGTTCGTCTTTGCCGGCAACGCCGCGCTGCAGGACGACGGGCAGGTCTTTTCCTGCGATCTGACGCCCCACGGCAAGAAGCGCAAGGTCTACACGCTGCGCGACCCGCTGCAGGGTGCGATCAGCGCCATCACGCCGTTCAACCACCCGCTGAACCAGGTCGCGCACAAGGTCGCGCCGTCGATCGCCACCAACAACCGGATGGTACTGAAGCCGACCGAGAAGACGCCGCTGTCGGCGCTGCTGCTGGCCGACGTGCTCTACGAAGCCGGGCTGCCGCCGGAGATGTTCTCGGTGGTGACCGGCGACCCGCGGGAGATCGCCGACGAGATGCTGGTCAATCCCGACGTCGACCTCGTCACCTTCACCGGCGGCGTGCCGATCGGCAAATACATCGCGGCCAAGGCCGTCTACAAGCGGCAGGTGCTCGAGCTCGGCGGCAACGACCCGATCATCGTGATGGAGGATGCCGACCTCGACGAGGCCGCGGCCCTCGCCGCCGCAGGCTCGTACAAGAACTCCGGCCAGCGCTGCACCGCGGTCAAGCGCATGCTGGTGCACGAGGCCGTCGCCGATCGCTTCGTCGAGCGCCTGCTCGAGCGGACGCGGGCCTGGACCTACGGCGACCCGATGGACCCCGACGTCGACATGGGGACGGTCATCGACGAGGCGGCGGCGAAGTCGTTCGCGGCCCGCGTCGACGAGGCGGTGGCGCGGGGCGCACGGCTGCTGCACGGCAACGTCCGCCGCGGCGCGTTGTACTCGCCGACGCTTCTCGACCGCGTCACGCCGGACATGCCGCTGGTCAGGTACGAGACCTTCGGGCCGGTCTCGCCGGTGATCCGCTTCCGCGACATCGACGACGCGATTGCGATCGCCAACTCGACCGACTACGGCCTGTCGTCGGCGGTGTGCACCAACCGCCTCGACTACATCACCCGCTTCATCACCGACCTCCACGTCGGCACCGTCAACGTCCGCGAGGTCCCCGGCTACCGGCTGGAGCTGACCCCCTTCGGCGGCATCAAGGACTCGGGACTGGGCTACAAGGAAGGCGTGCAGGAGGCGATGAAGAGCTTCACCAACGTCAAGACCTATTCGCTGCCATGGTGAGCGGGGGGACGGACGGCCCCGGGACCGGCGACCTCGCCGCCGAGGGCGACGTCAACCTGTCGCCGCTGCGCCGCGCCTGGGAGGCCGCGCACGTGGGCTCCGCCACGCGAGCGCTGCTCGACCGCGACCGCGCCGTGTTCCTGCATCAGTCGCTGTCGACGCCCTGCTTCAACGCCCTCGCTGCCGCCGAGGGCATCTGGCTGACCGACGTCGAGGGCCGGCGCTGCATGGACTTCCACGGCAACAACGTCCACCAGCTCGGCCACGGCCATCCGCGCGTGGTCGCGGCGATGCGCGAGGCGCTCTCGACGCTGCCGTTCTCGCCGCGCCGCTACACCAACGAGTACGCGGTCGCGCTGGCGGAGCGGCTGGCGGCGCTCGCTCCCGACCCGCTGGGCAAGGTGCTGTTCGCGCCCGGCGGGACGCTCGCCATCGGCATGGCGCTGAAGCTCGCCCGCATCGCGACCGGCCGGCACAAGACGGTGTCGCTCTGGGACAGCTTCCACGGCGCGTCGCTGGACGCGATCTCGATCGGCGGCGAGGCGGCGTTCCGCCGCGGCCTCGGTCCGCTCTTGCCCGGCACCGAACACGCCCCGCCCTGCGACCCCGGCGACTGCCGCTTCGGCTGCGGCGGCAGCTGCAACGCACGCTGCGCCGAGTACATCGGCTACCTGCTCGACAAGGAAGCCGACGTCGCCGCGGTGATCATCGAGACCGTCCGCTGCACCGACGTCCAGATTCCCCCACCCGATTACTACCGGATCGTCCGCGAGGCCTGCGACCGCCACGGTGCGCTGCTGATCCTCGACGAGGTGCCGATCGCGCTCGGCCGCACCGGCGCGATGTTCGCGTTCGAGCACTACGGAATCGTTCCCGACATGGTGGTGCTGGGCAAGGGGCTCGGCGGCGGCGCCTTTCCGCTGGCCGCACTCGTCGCCCGCCGCGACCTCGATGTCGCGGCCACCA
>DATIUK010000225.1:0-3199 GCA_035466885.1 Casimicrobiaceae bacterium | reverse complement strand
CTTCCAGTGCTCGATGCCGTGCCGGGTATCGAGGAGGTCGGCCCGGCCGATGAGGTCGTCGAACCGGCGGATACCCAGCCGCGACAGCAGCTCGCGCACTTCCTCGGCGACGAAGAAGAAGTAGTTGACGACGTGCTCGGGCGCGCCAGTGAACTTCCGGCGCAGCGCCGGGTCCTGCGTCGCGATGCCCACCGGGCAGGTGTTGAGGTGGCACTTGCGCATCATGATGCAGCCCTCGACCACCAGCGGCGCCGTCGCGAAGCCGAACTCGTCGGCGCCGAGCAGCGCGCCGATGACGACGTCGCGGCCGGTCTTCATCTGGCCGTCGACCTGGACGGTGATCCGGCCACGCAGGCGATTGAGCACCAGCGTCTGCTGCGTCTCGGCGAGCCCCAGCTCCCACGGCGTGCCGGCGTGCTTGATCGACGACTGCGGCGACGCCCCGGTGCCCCCGTCGTGGCCGGAGATCGTCACGTGGTCGGCCTTGGCCTTGGAGACACCCGCGGCGACGGTGCCGACGCCGACCTCGGAGACGAGCTTCACGGAGATCGACGCCGCCGGGTTCGCGTTCTTGAGGTCGTGGATGAGCTGCGCCAGGTCCTCGATCGAGTAGATGTCGTGGTGTGGCGGCGGCGAGATGAGGCCGACCCCGGGGACCGAGAAGCGCAGCTTGGCGATGTACTCGGACACCTTGTGGCCGGGCAGCTGCCCGCCCTCGCCGGGCTTGGCGCCCTGCGCCATCTTGATCTGGATCTGGTCGGCGTTGGCGAGGTACTCGGCGGTGACGCCGAAGCGTCCCGACGCCACCTGCTTGATCTTCGAGCGCAGCGAGTCGCCCTCGCGCAGCGGGATGTCGACGACGACGCCGTCGATGCGGCTCTGCAGCGTCTCGCCCTTGCCCACCGGGATGTAGCGGCGCGCGTCCTCGCCGCCTTCGCCGGTGTTCGACTTGCCGCCGATCCGGTTCATCGCCAGCGCGAGCGTCGAGTGGGCCTCGGTCGAGATCGAGCCCAGGCTCATCGCGCCGGTGGCGAAGCGCCTGACGATCTCGGCCGCGGGTTCGACCTCGGCGAGCGGCACCGCCTCGGCGGCCTCGCGGAACGCGAACAGCCCGCGCAGCGTCATCTGCCGCCGCGTCTGGTCGTTGATCAGCGCCGCGTATTCCTTGTAGGTCGCGTAGCTGTTGGCACGCGTGGCGTGCTGCAGCTTCGCGATCGAGTCCGGCGTCCACATGTGGTCCTCGCCGCGGATCCGGTACTGGTACTCGCCGCCCGCGTCGAGCGCGCCGCGCAGCAGCGGATCGTCGCCGAACGCGGCACGGTGCAGCCGCGCCGCCTCCTCGGCGACCTCGAACAGGCCGATGCCCTCGATGTTGCTCGCGGTGCCGGTGAAGTACTTGTCGACGAAATCGCGCTGCAGCCCGACCGCCTCGAAGATCTGCGCGCCGCAGTACGACTGGTAGGTCGAGATGCCCATCTTGGACATCACCTTGTAGAGCCCCTTGCAGATCGCCTTGATGTAGCGCTTCTCGGTCTCGTAGGCCGACACCTCGGGCACACCGGAGGGGAGCGTCTTCAGCGTCTCCAGCGCGAGGTACGGGTGGATCGCCTCGGCGCCGTAGCCGGCGAGCAGCGCGAAGTGGTGGACCTCCCGCGCGGAGCCGGTCTCGACCACGAGGCCGGTGCTGGTGCGCAGGCCCTTGCGCACGAGGTGCTGGTGGACGGCGGCCGTCGCCAGCAGTGCCGGTATCGGCAGCAGCCCGGCCGACACCTTGCGGTCGGAGACGATGAGGACGTTGTAGCCCAGGTGGATCGCGTCCTCGGCCTCGGCGGACAGCGACGCGATCGCCGCCTCCATGCCGTCGCCGCCCCACGCCGCCGGGTAGCAGATGCGCAGTTCGTAGGACTTGAACGCGCCGCCGCTGAAGAGGCCGATGTGGCGGATCTTCTCCATCGCCTCGCAGGTCAGGACCGGCTGCTGCGCCTCGAGGCGCATCGGCGGCGCGCCGTCCGCCGGCAGGTCGACGGCGAGCAGGTTCGGCCGCGGGCCGATGAAGGTGACCAGCGACATCACGAGCTCCTCGCGGATCGGGTCGATCGGCGGGTTCGTGACCTGCGCGAACAGCTGCTTGAAGTAGTTGTAGAACACCTTGGGCCGCGACGAGAGCACCGGCAGCGCCGCGTCGTTGCCCATCGAGCCGGTGGGCTCCTCGCCCGCCTGCGCCATCGGCGTCAGGATGACCTTGAGGTCCTCCTGCGTGTAGCCGAACGCCTGCTGGCGATCGATGAGCGGCACCGGCGAGGGCTGCGGCGGCGCCGGATCCGGCAGCTGGTCGAGCGCCACGCGCGAGCGCTCGATCCACTGCCGGTACGGCTTGGCCGTCGCCAGCGTCCGCTTCAACTCGTCGTCGTCGATGATGCGCCCTTCCTCCATGTCGACCAGCAGCATCTTGCCGGGCTGCAGGCGCCACTTCTTGACGATCTTGCGCTCGGGGATGTCGAGCACGCCGACCTCGGAGGCCATCACCACGTAGTCGTCGTCGGTGACGACGAAGCGCGCCGGGCGCAGCCCGTTGCGGTCGAGCGTCGCGCCGATCTGGCGGCCGTTCGTGAACGCCATCGCCGCCGGTCCGTCCCATGGCTCCATCAGCGCCGCGTGGTACTCGTAGAACGCGCGCCGGTCCTCGTCCATCAGCGGGTTGCCGGCCCAGGCCTCGGGGATCATCAGCATCATCGCGTGCGACAGCGGGTAGCCTCCCATCACGAGGAGCTCGATCGCGTTGTCGAAGGACGCCGAGTCCGACTGCCCGTCGTAGATCAGCGGCCAGACCTTGTCGAGGTCCTCGCCCAGCACCGCGCTGGCGATGCCGTGCTGGCGCGCGCGGATCCAGTTGACGTTGCCGCGCAGCGTGTTGATCTCGCCGTTGTGGCAGACGATGCGGAACGGGTGCGCGAGGTCCCAGGTGGGGAAGGTGTTGGTCGAGAAGCGCTGGTGGACCATCGCCAGCGCCGAGACCATCGACTGGTCGTGCAGGTCGGGGTAGTACTCGCCGACCTGGTGCGCGAGCAGCATCCCCTTGTAGAGGAGCGTGCGCGACGACATCGACGGCACGTAGAACTCCTTGCCGTGACGCAGCTTCAGCGCCTGGATGGCGTGGCCGGACTTCTTGCGGATGATGTAGAGCTTGCGTTCCAGCGCA
>DATIUK010000224.1:0-10544 GCA_035466885.1 Casimicrobiaceae bacterium | reverse complement strand
ACTTGGCGACCGCGTAGCGTCGCGCCGAGACATCGGGGCTCCAGAAGTCCGGCGGCAGCCCGGCCTTGCGTTTCAGCGCCGCCAGGAAGTCGCGGGGCGCGGGCAGCGCTTCCCAGACCTGAGGCAGGAACGTGGCCCGTCGTCCGCCGTGCTCGAGCACGAGGCCGTCCTGCCCCGGGACGAGCTGCGCCAGGAGCTCGGCCTCGTCGGCGAAGCTCAGCGGCGTCGTGGGGCCGAGCAGCGACACCTCGACGACCAGCGCGTCGAGCTCGTACCGCCGCAGCGGCGGAAAGCGGGGGTCGCGGAACGCCGCACCCACCGCGTTGTCGCACACGTCCTCGTCGAGGCGGCGGCGCGGCGCGAGCGAGCCGATGCAGCCGCGGAGCTCGCCGTCGCACAGCAGGGTGACGAACGTCGCGCCGAACTCGGCCAGCGCCGCGTGCGCGAGCGGAGCTGCGGCCGGCGCGTCGAGGTGGAGCGCGATCTCCCGCCGGGCGAGGCGCAAGAGCGCGACGCCGAGGCCCCGGTCGCGCGCGACGGCGCCTGCGCGCTGCGCACTCCGGTCCTCGGCGTGGGGGCGCCCGATGGGGCTCATGGCCGTCGCGCGGATTCCGGCGCCGACGCAAAGGCGAACGCCGCGTACCCGACGACGCGCGCACGGTCGCCCGCGGTGTCGCCGGAGTTGCGCAGGTCGAGGAGCTCCGGCTGCAACCCGTGGCGCCGCGCGCAGACGAGAAAGCCGTTGAGCGGCGTCGCGCCGCAGGCTTGCTCGTGGTCGAGCGCGGGGGTGAGCGCCAGGATGCGCTCGGCCGTGCCGCGATCGATCGCGCAGGCGTCGTCGTAGCGGTGGTAGTGCGAAAGGTCGGTGCTGACGACGACGAGCGTCTCGGGGCCGCCCCACAGGAGGTCGAGCACCTCGGCCACTTCGTCGGCACTGGCGGTGCCGACGACGAAAGGGGCGATGCGGAAGGCGCCGAGCAGCGCCTGCAGGAACGGCAGCTGGACTTCGAGCGAGTGTTCCTGCGCGTGCGCCGCGGCACTGACGCGCACCTGCGGCAGCGCCAGCGCCTGTCCGATCGCGTCGACGTCGACGTCGACGGATCCCAACGGCGTGGCGAAGGCGGTGGCCTCGGGCACGGCGAGGCCGCGCACGGCGACCCGGTGCGCCGGGCCCAGCAGCACGACGCGGCGGATCGCCTCGCGCGCCGGCTCGATCCGGGCGTAGGCCGCCGCGGCGATCGGACCGGAATAGACGTAGCCGGCGTGCGGCACGACGATCGCCTTCGGCGGCGCCGCACGCACGGGCGGGACTGCAGCGAGCAGACCGCGGACTTCCCCGGCGAGCAGCGCCGGCGAGCCCGGGTAGAACATCCCGGCCACCGCGGCCGGCCGCAACGAGTGCATCGCACCCCTCTCCGTTGGTCGGGAGGCGATCCGGCGATCCGCGACGCCCCGCCTCCGGGGCGCGCCGCGGCCTTCAATCCTTCAATGGGGGCGCAATACCGCGATTCAATCCCGGGTTCTCACTCCTCCGCGCCGGCGAGCCGCACGATATAGCCCCCGGACTTCTCGTCGCGCTCGAGCGCGAGGCTGCCCCGCCGCTCGGCTTCCTCCAGCATCGAGTTGAACGACCGGAAGCCGTAGTACGACTCGTTGAACCCGGGGCGCACCCGCTTCATCGCCTGCTTGACCATCGAGCCCCAGATCCGCTCGTCGCCGCCGCGTTCCGTGGCCAGCGCCTCGACGGTGCTGACGATGATGTCGACGGCCTCCTGCTGGCGCTGCTCGGGACCGCGTTCGCCCTTCTCCGGTGCCGGTGGGGCAGCTTCATTCTCGCCGGATTCGCCGGGATCGGCGACGGGGGCCGGCGCGGCGGCCGCCGCCGCTGCGGCCGCGGCCGCCGCCTTGGCACCGCCCTTGGCGCGCGGGGCGGGAGCCGCCTTGGCCGGCGCGCGACGCGGTGCCGCCTTCTTGCGCTCGCGCACGAGATCGTCGTAGAAGATGAACTCGTCGCAATTGGCGATCAGGAGGTCCGACGTCGAGTTCTTGACGCCGACGCCGATCACGATCTTGTTGTTCTCCCGCAGCTTGGAGACGAGCGGCGAGAAGTCCGAATCCCCGCTGATGATGACGAAGGTCTCGACGTGCGCCTTGGTGTAGCAGAGGTCGAGCGCGTCGACGACCATCCGGATGTCGGCCGAGTTCTTGCCGGATTGCCGGACGTGCGGGATCTCGATCAGTTCGAACGACGCCTCGTGCATCGGCGCCTTGAACGCCTTGTAGCGGTCCCAGTCGCAGTACGCCTTCTTGACCACGATGCTGCCCTTGAGCAGCAGGCGCTCGAGCACCTTGCCGATGTCGAACTTCTCGTAGTTGGCGTCGCGCACGCCCAGCGCAATGTTCTCGAAATCGCAGAACAGCGCCATGTTGGTCACTTCGTTTGCATTGCCCATCGATTCCTCCGCTGCCGGGTCCCCGCCGCTGTGGGTGGAAAGTGCCCGGTTCCCGCCATAATCCTCTACGATAGCAGTGCGCCGCTCCCCGGGCCACCGGCAATGAGCCGGGCTCGGCGCTCGAACGACTCGTGTTGCCGGCGGCCGGACCCCGGACGACCCGCTCTCCCCGACTCCTGCGCGCATGACGGTGCGCGAGCAACCCGCCGGATCCGTCTCCACGCCGCTTGCCGGAGCACGCAGCGCCAAGGAAACCCCGTGAACCTACCCGCCCTCTCGCTGCTCGAAACCCGCGTGCTCGGCGTCCTGGTCGAGAAGCAGCACACGGTCCCCGACACCTATCCTCTGACGCTCAACGCGCTCGTCGCCGGTTGCAACCAGAAGACCAGCCGCGAACCGCTGCTCAACGCCACCGACGCCGAGGTGCAGGCCGCGATCGACCAGCTGCGGTCGCTGTCGTTCGTCGTCGAGACCAGCGGCGGGCGCGTGATGCGGTATGCGCACAACGTCGAGCGCGTGCTCGGCGTCCCGGCGCAGGCGGTGGCGCTGCTCGCCGTGCTGATGCTGCGCGGGCCCCAGACCGTCGCCGAGCTGCGGCAGAACAGCGAGCGGCTGCACCGCTTTGCCGACATTTCCGCCGTCGAGGGCTTCCTCGACGAGCTCGGCACGCGGGCCGACGGGGGGCTGGTCGCCCTGCTGCCGCGCCAGCCCGGCGCGCGCGAGACCCGGTGGACGCACCTCCTGTCCGGGATGCCCGACGTCCAGGTCCTGGCCGCCCCCCTTCCGGGCGCCGCCGACGGGACGATCGCCGTCACCGAGATCGCCGCGCTGAAGGCGAACATGGCGTCGCTGCAGCAGCAGCTCGCAACGCTGGAGGCACAGGTCGCCCGGCTGCTGGACGAGCTCGGCATCCGCGGCGACCGTTGATCCGCCGCCGGTGACGGCGGTCGCGGAGCGGGGGCGCCGCGCATTGTTGCGGACGGCGAAGGACGGTTGCCGGATGGCGGCAATCCTTGGACAATGCGCGCTCGCCGCGGCCGGGTCGATTCCGGATACCGCGCCGCAACGTCCACACGACCAAGGGGATTCACGACATGGAACGATTCCAGGGCTGGTTCGACACCGCGAGGCCGATGCTGGTCGCCTTCGGGCTCAAGGTGCTCGGCGCCATCGCCGTCTACATCATCGGCCGCTGGCTGATCGGCCTCGCGTCCGGCCTCATCATGCGGGCGCTGGAGCGGCAGAAGGTCGAGCCGACGGTGATTCGCTACATCGGCTCGGTGCTGTCCGTCGCGCTGAACATCATCCTGGTCGTCGCCATCCTCGGCTACTTCGGCGTCGAGACGACGTCGTTCGCGGCGCTGGTCGCCGGCCTCGGTGTCGCGATCGGCGCCGCCTGGGGCGGCCTGCTGTCCAACTTCGCTGCCGGCGCGTTCATCCTGGTGCTGCGCCCGTTCAAGGTCGGCGACTACGTCGTCGCCGGCGAGGTCGAGGGCACGGTCCGCGTGCTGGGCCTGTTCACCACCACGATCGACACCCCGGACAACGTGCAGACGATGGTCGGCAACGCCAAGATCATGGGCGGCACGATCAAGAACTTCTCGCACAACCCCTACCGCCGCGTCGAGCTCACCGCGCAGCTCGACCACAGCGTCGACCCCGCCGACGCGATCCGCCGGCTGAAGGAATCGCTGCCGCAGATCCCCAACGTCATCGCCGAGCCGGCGCCGGACGTCGAGATCCTGAGCTTCAACGAGCGCGGACCGGTCCTGGCCGTGCGTCCCTACTGCAACACCGCGCATTACTGGCAGGTCTATTTCGACACCAACAAGACGATCCGCGCCACCTTCGGCGCTGCCGGCTACCCGGCGGCCGAAGCCCACCTGCACGTGCGCACCGGCGCGTGAACCCTGCGCGAGCGCTCGCGCGCGCGTCAACCAACGAGGAGACGAACATGGGAATGCTGGACGGAATGCTGGGCAGCGTCCTGGGCGGCATGATGGGCGGCGGCAGCAGCAGCGGCGCGCAGCAGCAGAACCCGATGCTGCAGCTCGCGCTGCAGATCCTCCAGCAGAACGGCGGCATCGAGGGCATCCTGGGCAAGCTCCAGCAGGCGGGCTACGCGGACCAGGCGCAGTCGTGGATTTCGACCGGGCAGAACCAGCCGATCTCGCCCGACGCCCTGCAGCAGGCGCTGGGACAGGACCAAATGGGGCAGATCGCGCAGCAACTCGGGCTGGGCCGCAGCGAAGCCGCCGGCGGGCTCGCATCGATGCTGCCGCAGCTCATCGACCAGATGACGCCGCACGGGCAGGTGCCGCAGGAAAGCAACGACCTCGTCTCGCAGGCGCTGGCGATCCTCAACCAGTCGAAGCACGGTTGAGCGCGTCGCGCCGGTTGGCGCGACGCATGCGACGGCACCCCCACACCGAGAGCCGCCCGGGCCGGGGATCGCCCCGGCCCTGCCGTCTACGGGGCCTGCAGGCGCGTCGCGGTGCGGAGTGAAGCAGGGCAAACCCTGCCCGGGCCGGCGAGCGGCACGGGCAGGTCGGCTCACGACGGGGTGACGGCGCGCTACTTGGCGTCGTCGAGCGCCGCCTGCGCCGCCGCCAGCCGCGCGATCGGCACGCGGAACGGCGAGCAGCTCACGTAGTCGAGGCCAACCTTGTGGAAGAACCCGATCGACGCCGGGTCGCCGCCGTGCTCGCCGCAGATCCCGAGCTTGATCCCCGGACGCGCCGAGCGGCCCTTCTGGACCGCCATCTCCACCAGCAGACCGACGCCCTTCTGGTCGATCGACTGGAACGGATCGCGCTCGTACATCCCGTCCTTCAGGTAAGCGGGCAGGAACTTGCCCGCGTCGTCGCGCGAGAAGCCCATCGTCATCTGCGTCAGGTCGTTGGTGCCGAACGAGAAGAACTGCGCCTGTGCGCCGATGCTGTCGGCGATCAGCGCCGCACGCGGCGTCTCGATCATCGTGCCCAGCAGGTACTCGATCTCGGCGCCACGCTCGGCGAACACCGTCGCCACGGTCGCGCGGATGACCTTCGCCTGCGCGTTGAACTCGCGGACCGTGCCGACCAGCGGCACCATGATCTCGGCCCGGACGTCGAAGCCCTGCGCCTTCATGTTGATCGCGGCCTCGATGATCGCCCGCGTCTGCATCTCGGTGATCTCGGGGTAGGTGATGCCGAGGCGGCAGCCGCGGTGGCCCATCATGGGGTTGAACTCGTGCAGGTCGTCGACCCGCATCTTGATCACGCCCAGCGGCACGTTCATCTCGTGCGCCATGATCTTCTGGTTCGCCTCGTCGTGCGGGACGAACTCGTGCAGCGGCGGGTCGAGCAGGCGGATGGTGACCGGCAGGCCGCTCATCTCGCGGAACAGGCCCTCGAAGTCGCCGCGCTGCATCGGCAGCAGCTTGGCCAGCGCCTTGCGGCGCCCGGCCTCGTCCTCGGCGAGGATCATCTCGCGCACCGCGCGGATGCGTTCGCCCTCGAAGAACATGTGCTCGGTGCGGCACAGCCCGATGCCCTTGGCACCGAACGCGCGCGCGGCCTTCGCGTCCTCGGGCGTGTCGGCGTTGGCGCGCACGCCCAGGCGGCGGTAGCGGTCGGCGAGCTCCATCAGCGCGCCGAAGTCGCCGGTGAGCTCGGCCTCCTTGGTCGGCACCTGGCCGAGGTAGACTTCGCCGGTCGAGCCGTCGAGCGACAGCCAGTCGCCTTCGCTGTAGACGTCGCTGCCGACCGTCATCGTGCGGGCGCGGTAGTCGACGCGCACGGCGCCGGCCCCGGACACGCAGCACTTGCCCATGCCGCGCGCGACCACGGCCGCGTGCGAGGTCATCCCGCCGCGCGCGGTGAGGATGCCCTTGGCGACGCTCATGCCGCGCAGGTCCTCGGGCGAGGTCTCCTGGCGCACCAGGATCACCTGCTTGCCCTTGCGCGCCCAGTCCTCGGCCTCGTCGGCGAAGAACACGATCTGCCCGGTGGCGGCACCCGGCGACGCCGGCAGGCCGTGCGCAATCGAGCGCGCCTTCTTGATCGCCGTCGGGTCGAAGATCGGGTGCAGCAGCTCGTTGAGCCGCTCCGGGTTGACGCGGCGCAGCGCCTCCTTTTCGTCGATCATCCCCTGGCGCAGCATGTCCATCGCGATCCGCACCATCGCCGCGCCGGTGCGCTTGCCGCTCCGGGTCTGCAGCATCCAGAGGTTGCCCTCCTGGATCGTGAACTCGACGTCCTGCATGTCGGCGTAGTGGCGCTCGAGCTTGGTCTCGGCCTCCAGCAGCTGGCGGTAGATGTCGGGCATCAGCTCCTCGAGCGACGGGAACTTCGCGCGCCGCTCCTCCTCGCTCACCAGCGCGAGCTTCGCCCAGCGTTGCGAGCCCTCGAGCGTGATCTGCTGCGGCGTGCGGATGCCGGCGACGACGTCCTCGCCCTGCGCGTTGACCAGGAACTCGCCGTTGAACAGGTCCTCGCCGGTTGCGGCGTCCCGGGTGAAGGCCACGCCGGTGCCGCTGTGGCTGCCGAGGTTGCCGAAAACCATCGCCTGCACGTTGACCGCGGTGCCCCAGGAATCCGGGATGTCGTTCAGCTCGCGGTAGACCTTGGCGCGGTCGTTGTCCCAGCTCTGGAACACGGCCATCACCGCCCCCCAGAGTTGCTCCCACGGGTCGGTCGGGAAGTCGCGGCCGGTGCTGGCGCGGATCAGCGCCTTGAAGCGCTGGACGAGCTCCTTCAAGTCGGCGGGGCCGAGCTCGGTGTCGAGCTTCACGCCCTTGGCGTCCTTGACCGCGTCGATCACGACCTCGAACGGGTCGTGCTCCTCCTTGGTCACCGGCTTCAGGCCCATGACGACGTCACCGTACATCTGCACGAAGCGGCGGTAGGAATCCCAGGCGAAACGCTCGTTGCCGGTCTTGCGGGCGAGCCCGGCGACCGCTTCGTCGTTGAGGCCGAGGTTGAGGATAGTGTCCATCATCCCGGGCATCGACGCGCGCGAGCCCGAGCGCACCGACAGCAGCAGCGGGTCGCTGGCGTCACCGAAGCGCTTGCCCATCTCGCTTTCGACGAAGGCGACGCCCTGCAGGACCTCGGCCTGGATCAGCTTCTTCACCGCATCGGCGCCGTCCTGGGTGTAGACCGTGCAGACCTCGGTACTGATGGTGAAGCCCGAGGGCACGCGGATTCCGAGCCGGCACATCTCGGCGAGGTTGGCGCCCTTGCCGCCCAGCAGGTTCTTCATCTTGGCGTCGCCGTCGGTCCGGGCTGCCCCGAAAACGTAGACGTTCTTCTTGTCACTGGCCATGGCTACCTCGCAGAAGTGGAAATGGGAAAGCGTGGAAGTCTGCCGGACCGGCGCGCCGCGCCAGCCGGATACGGTGCCGCAGGGCATGCGCCCCGCGATCGGGTGTGCTCCTGCTCGCAGGTTGCCTTACCCCGGCGAGAGGATCGGGTTCAAGTTTCGCGCGCAAGTTCTCCGTGTCTTTCGTACCCGGCGCCCCGGACGTGCCCGCCTCGCCCCAGCAGCCGGCGAGCGGCTGCTGGCCGCGCGTTGCCGCGACGTCGGCGTTGCGACGGGTGAGCGTACAGGACTTCGGCTTGCCCGGCGCGGACGAGACGCCATCGCGCCGCCCTTGCCGGGTTCCGGCCCGCCTCGCGGCGCTCCCCCCTGCGCTTGCCGTGCGGCGGCACGCGGTTGTTTTCGGTCGGACTTGCAAGTATCGCGGCGTTTTGCCGCTGTGGTCAATGTTCGCGGGGCTTTCGCGCCCGTTCCGGGCGGCTTTTCGCGGCTCCCTTTGTGTTAGCTCAAAGTCGCGCGGTCGCTGGCCCGACCCCGACGATTCTTGCGCTTCGCGCCGCGACGGCGGCGCCGCCCGCGCAGTTCGCAGTCGGCCGCGGGAACGCTCCGCGGGGTCCGCCCCGGGATGCAGGATCCCCGGATAGGCACTAAAATCCGCCCTCCACTCCGACCGGGTCGACGGGATCGCCGTTGCCCTCCACCGCGATCCCACAGGCCTGCCCTTGGACCAGCTCACGCTCGCCTCCTCCATCGTTCTCGGCATTGTCGAGGGCCTCACCGAGTTCCTGCCGGTCTCGAGCACCGGGCACCTGATCGTCGCCGGATCGTTGCTCAACTACACCGGCGAGCAGGCGAAGATGTTCGAGATCGTGATCCAGACCGGCGCCATCCTGGCCGTTCTCTGGGAATACCGGGTGCGCTTCGTCGACGTCCTTCGGGGCCTGGGCTCCGACCCGCGCGCCCGACGCTTCGTGGTCAACCTCGCCGTCGCCTTCGTTCCAGCCGCCGCGCTGGGGTTTCTGTTCGGCAAGGCGATCAAGGCCCACCTGTTCGCCCCGGTTCCGGTCGCCATCGCCTTCGTCGTCGGTGCGCTGGTGATCCTGTGGGCCGAACGCCGCCAGAAGACCCGGCCCGGCGCGATCCGCGTGTCCCGCGTCGACGACATGACCGCGATCGACGCGCTCAAGGTCGGCTGCGCGCAGTGCTTCGCGCTCATTCCCGGCACCTCGCGGTCCGGGGCGACGATCATCGGCGGGATGCTGTTCGGGCTGTCGCGCACCGCGGCGACGGAGTTCTCGTTCTTCCTTGCCGTGCCGACGCTGTTCGCGGCGGCGGGCTACTCGTTGCTGAAGGACGGCCACCTGCTGCGCGCGGCCGACCTGCCGCTGTTCGGCGTCGGCTTCGTCGCCGCCTTCTTCTCGGCGTTCGCCTGCGTGCGCTGGCTGATCCGCTACGTGAGCCACCACGACTTCGTGCCCTTTGCGTGGTACCGGCTGGCTTTCGGCGCCGTCGTCCTCGGCACCGCCTACACGGGTATCGTGCGCTGGGGATGAGCCCGCCTGGCCGCCCCAAGGGCGAATACCGGAGTGCGCAGCACGAAGGGAGGTCCATTGAGCCGGCCGGGCTGCCCCAAGGGCGAATAGACGGCTCGACGAACCGGGCGGCGACGCGCACCGGGCCAGTCGTCGAGCGGGGCCCGCGGTCGGCGCAGCGCCCTGCTACCAGGCCGACGGGAGCCGGCGCAGGATCGTTATGGTGCGATCCTCGACGGCAAGGTAGCCGCCGGCGGCGAGGTCCTTCAGCAGGCGACTGATCATGTCGCGCGACGAGCCGACGCGCTCGGCGATGTCCTGCTGGGTGAGTTTCTCGGGCACGACCCGCCGGTCGCCCTCCTCCACGGCGAGCGAGTTCAGCAGCCGCACCAGGCGCCCGTAGACGTCGGAGAGCGCCAGGCTCTTCATGTTCTCGGTCGCGAGTCGCGCCCGCTGGATCAGCTTGCCGATCAGGTGCAGCGCAAAGTCCGGATGGGCGAGGATGAACTCGCGGAACTGCGCGCGGCTCACCACCGCGCAGGTCGACGGCTCCACGGTGACGACCGACGCCGAGCGCGGCGCGCCGTCGAGCGACATCTCGCCAAGGTACTCGCCGGGCCCGTGGAAGTCGATCACGACCTCCCTGCCGGCGTCGTTGCTCGCGTACACCTTGACCCTGCCGGAGAGCACGATGAACAGCGAGTCGCCCTCGTCGCCTTCGTTGATCAGCACGGTGTTCCGCGGGTAGCTCCGCACGACGCCGCCGGCCGCGATCGCGCGCAGCGTCGCCTCGGCCAGCGGGGCCAGCGGGTCGACGGGAGGGGGGATCGCTTCGGACATGAGCGGCGGTTGCGGCAGCGGACGGGCCGGGGCGGGGAACCGAGACTGCCGGCCGCCGCGCGAGCGGTCAGAACACCTTCTCAGTCGTACCTGCGGACGTCGTCGATGACCTTGCCATCGTTGGGCAGGTCGCCGGCAGCACGGCGGCAGAACTCGCCGCGCAACTTGGTCACCTCGCGGATGGTCGCGACGACGCGCTCGGCGTCCACGCTCGCACCGGCCGCCGGCTCGACGTGCAGCGTCATCCGGTCGGATCCGTCCAAGTGGTCGACGACGAGCCGCGCCCTGGCGATTTCCGGGTGCTTGGCGACGATGGCGGCGACCTGGGCCGGGTACACGAACATCCCCTTGACCTTGGTGGTCTGGTCGGCGCGGCCCATCCAGCCCTTGATCCGCAGGTTGGTCCGCCCGCAGGGGC
>DATIUK010000223.1:0-3179 GCA_035466885.1 Casimicrobiaceae bacterium | reverse complement strand
TACCGCGGGGCGAGCCGCGCCGCAATCAGACCATCGGGGGTGACGCCCCGCGTCAGTTGGCGGCGGCCTGCTTGGCCGCGAACCGCCGGCGCCGGTGGAGCGCGGCTCAGGCGCCGCGGGTCGTGCCCTGCATTGGGGCAGGAGCAGCCTCTCCCGCAGGAAGCAGCTCCAGCCGCGCACCGGCGACCTCGATGACGTCACCCGGCCGCACCGGCAACCCGTCCGCGCCGGCCGGCGCGCCGTTGACGATCGGCGCCCGCTCGCCGTCGACCGGCACGAGGACGATGCCCTGCGCCGTGCGGCGCAGCGCCGCGACCTGCAGGCCGACCCGGCCGACGAGCGTTTCGTCCTTGTCGAGCGGTACCGTCCGGCCGGCGCTGGCACCGGTCAGCACCTTGATCGTCGGGACCGGTCGAGCGAGCTCGACCTCCGGCGATGCGGGCGGCGGTGCCGCCGCAACCGCCGTGGTGACAGGCTCCGTACGACAGGCGCGCGGCGGCGCAGCGGGCGGCTGCGACGCCTCCCCGGAGTGCGCGACTGCGGTGCCGTGGATCATCGGCACCGCCTTCGGCACCTCGCCGACCTTCTGCTCGAGGTCGCGGGCACCCGCATTGGCGAGCAGCGCGCGCGGCGGATCGATGACCGCCGCCTCGTCGACGACGTAGACCAGGCGCTGGCGCCCGACGTCGATCTGGTCGCGGTCGCGCAGGAAGTGCTTGGTGATCGGCCGGCCGTTGACCAGCGTGCCGTTGGTGCTGCCGTGGTCCTCGAGGAACGAGTCGTCGAGGATGGTGACGATCGCCGCGTGCTCGCCGCTGACCGCCGGGTACGGCAGGCAGATGTCGTTGTCGGGGCGCCGGCCGATCGTCATCCGCTCGCGGTCGAGCTTGATGTCGAGCGCCCGACCGTCCGCGAGGAACAGCACCAGCTTGCTCACTTCACGGCCTCCGCACGATCGTGCCAGGTCGCTGCTTCGAGGAGTCGGCCGCACTCGGCCGCCCGGCGGCGGGCCCTTCGGGCCTTCGCTGCGCGCGCCAGGCTCACTTCGCGTCGGCCCCCTTCTTGGCGAGCCACTGCTGCACCCAGCCGGACGAGGGCAGGAACTCGGGCGGAACGCGCACCAGCACGACCGAGATGTTGTCGCGGCCGCCGTTCTGGTTCGCCATGTCGACGAGGTCGGCGGCGGCCAACGGCAGGTCGAGGTGCCTCTGCTCGACGATACTTTGGACGACGTCCGGCTCGACCATGTCGGTGAGCCCGTCCGAGCACAGGAGGTAGATGTCGCTCGCTTCGATCCGGTACTCGACGATGTCGGCAGGCACGATCGCCTCGATCCCCAAGGCGCGGGTGACGAGGTTCTTGTTCAGCGAGTACTTCGCCTGCTCGGGCGTCAGCACGCCGCTGTCGATCTGCTCCTGCAGCAGCGAGTGGTCGTGGGTGAGCTGCTCGAAGCGCCCGTCGCGCAGGCGGTAGCAGCGCGAATCGCCGACGTGGCCGATGCTGACCCGGTTGCCGCAGAACACCGCGGCCACCAGCGTCGTGCCCATGCCGGCACACTCGGGCCGCAGCTGCGCAGCCTCGTAGATGCCCTTGTTGGCGGCGGCGATCTGCTGCTGCAGCAGCAGCGCCGCGTGGGTCAGCCCGCTCGCGACGTCGACCTTCGACAGCTCGCGGCCGGACCGAAGATCCGGCAGCAGGCCGTCGCAGACGACGTTGACGGCGATGCCGCTCGCGACCTCGCCCGCCGAGTAGCCGCCCATGCCGTCGGCCAGCACGGCGAGCCCGGCGGCGCCGTCGACGAAGACCGAGTCCTCGTTGTGCGGCCGCACCATGCCGGGATGCGACAGCTGGGCGACGTCGAGCGGCGCTTTCGGCGCGGCGGGCTGGGTCTTGGGGCGGGTGGCCATGGGGCGAGTCGCGTCAAACCGCCAGTGTAGCGGCGAATGCCGGACGAAAGCCGATGGTCAGAGCACCGACTTCAGCAGCTTGCCCATCTCGGCCGGGTTCTTCGTGACCTTGATGCCGCAGGCTTCCATCACCGCGAGCTTCTCCTGCGCCGTGCCCTTGCCGCCCGAGATGATCGCGCCGGCGTGCCCCATCCGCTTGCCCGCGGGGGCCGTGACGCCGGCGATGAAGCCGACGATGGGCTTCTTCATGTTGTCCTTCGCCCACTGCGCCGCGGCTTCCTCGTCGCTGCCGCCGATCTCGCCGATCATGATCACCGCGTCGGTGTCCGGATCGTCGTTGAACAGGCGCAGCACATCGATGTGCTTCAGGCCGTTGACCGGATCGCCGCCGATGCCGACCGCCGACGACTGTCCCAGCCCGAGCTCCGTCAGCTGCCCGACCGCCTCGTAGGTCAGCGTGCCGGAGCGCGAGACGACGCCGATGCGGCCCTTCATGTGGATGTGGCCCGGCATGATGCCGATCTTCAACTCGTCGGGAGTGATCACGCCCGGGCAGTTCGGCCCCAGCAGCAGCGTCTTGCTGCCCTGCATCCGGTTGCGCGTCTCGATCATGTCGCGCACCGGAATGCCCTCGGTGATGCAGACGACGAGGTCGAGCCCGGCGTCGACCGCCTCGTCGATGGCCGCGGCCGCGAACGGCGGCGGCACGTAGATGACGCTGACCGTGGCGCCGGTCGCCTGCTTCGCTTCCTTCCCCGTCGCGTAGCTCGGGATGCCCTCGAAGTCCTCGCCGGCCTTCTTCGGGTTGACGCCGGCCACGTAGCAGTTGCGGCCGTTGGCGTAGTCGCGGCACATCCGAGTGTGGAACTGGCCGGTCTTGCCGGTGATCCCCTGCGTGATCACCTTCGAGTTCTTGTTGATCATGATCGACATGCTCAGTTCCCCTTCGTCGCGGCGACGACCTTCTCCGCCGCTTCCGCCATGTTGTTCGCCGTGATGATCGGCAGTCCGGACTCCGCGATCATCTTCTTGCCGATGTCCTCGTTGGTTCCCTTCATCCGCACGACCAGCGGCACCTTGAGGCCCACCGCCTTCGACGCGGCGATCACGCCCTCGGCGATCGTGTCGCATTTCATGATGCCGCCGAAGATGTTGACCAGGATCGCCTTCAGCCCGGGGTTCTTGAGCATGATCTTGAACGCCTCGGTGACCTTCTCGGCGGTCGCACCGCCGCCCACGTCGAGGAAGTTCGCCGGCTCGCCGCCGTAGAGC
>DATIUK010000222.1:0-8929 GCA_035466885.1 Casimicrobiaceae bacterium | reverse complement strand
CGCAATTTCGCAAAGGGGCTGGACGAGGTCGGCGTACGGCGCATCATTCTTACCGCATCCGGCGGGCCGTTTCGCCAGAAACCGCTGTCGGAACTCGCCAATGTCACTCCGGAGCAGGCGTGCGCGCACCCGAACTGGGTGATGGGCAAGAAAATTTCCGTCGACTCGGCGACGATGATGAACAAGGGCCTCGAGGTCATCGAAGCGCACTGGCTGTTCGGGGTGCCGCCGGGCTCGATCGAGGTCGTCATACACCCGCAGAGCGTCATCCACTCTCTGGTCGAGTACGTCGACGGCTCGGTGCTGGCGCAGCTCGGCAACCCCGACATGCGCACGCCGATCGCGCAGGTGCTCGCCCACCCCGAGCGGATCGACGCCGGCGTCGCGCCGCTCGACCTCGCCGCCGCCGGGCCGTTCACGTTCGCCGCGCCCGACTTTGCCCGCTTTCCCTGCCTGCGCCTCGCCTACGACGCGCTGGAGGCGGGCGGCAGCGCGCCGGCGATCCTCAATGCCGCCAACGAGGTCGCGGTCGCTGCCTTCCTCGAGGGACGCATCGCGTTCACGGACATCGCCGCGACCTGCGCCGACGTGCTCGCGACGCTGCCGGCCGGCCCCGTCGGCGCGCTCGACGACGCGCTGGCCGCGGACGCGGCAGCGCGGGCGGCGGCGCAGGAGCGCCTTGGCATCCACGCCGCCGCGCCAGGAGGGAGTCGGCAATGGACGTCCTGACCAAGCTCCTCGCCTTTGCGGTCACCCTCGGCGTCCTGGTCGTCTTCCACGAGCTCGGCCACTACCTCGTCGCCCGCTGGTGCGGCGTCAAGGTGACCCGGTTCTCGGTGGGCTTCGGGCGCGTGGTGTGGTCGCGGCGGTCATCGCCCGACGGCACCGAGTGGGCGCTGTCCGCGGTGCCGCTGGGCGGGTACGTGAAGATGGCCGACGAGCGCGAAGGGGAGGTCGCGGCGAAGGACCTTCCGCACGCCTTCAACCGCCAGTCGGTCTGGCGGCGGATCGCGATCGTCGCCGCCGGGCCGATCGCCAACCTGCTGCTCGCGGTGCTGCTGTTCGCCGGCACCTACGTCGCCGGCGTGCCGGGCCAGCGCGCGATCGTCGCGACGCCGCCGGCCGGCACCGCGGCCGCTGCGACCGCGCTGCGCGAGGGCGACCTCGTCACGGCCGTCGACGGCGTGGCCGTGCGGAGCTGGCAGGACCTGCGCTGGCGGCTGCTCCGCGCCTCCGGCGAGGACGCGGTCGAGCTCACGCTGCAGCGCGACGACGGCTCGACGACTCGCACCCCGCTCGCGCTGTCCGCGGTCCCGTCCGCCGACTGGGAGGGCAATTTCATGTCGGTGCTGGGCCTGAAGGCCGACTTCGGCCCGCCGCTGATCGACGAGGCCGTTCCCGACAAGCCCGCGGCGCGCGCCGGGCTCAAGGCGGGCGACCGCATCGTCGCCATCGATGGCGCCGCAGTGCGCTCCCCGGCCGACGTCGCCGCGCAGACGAACGCCAAGCCCGGCGCCACCGTCGTCTTCCGCGTCGATCGCGGCGGCGAGGTGTTCGACACCGAATTCGTCACCGAGGTGGGCGAGCGCGGCGGGCGCCGTATCGGGCTCGCCGGCGTCCGCCTCAAGGTCGATCCGGCGCGGGCCGACCGCCTCGCCGTCACCGTGCGCTACGGTCCCTTCGAAGCGCTCGGCGCGGGCCTGCGCAAGACCGCGGAACTGTCGGTATTCACGCTGCGCATGCTCGGCCGCATCGTGATCGGCGAGGCGTCGGTCAGGAACATCAGCGGCCCGATCACGATGGCGGACTTCGCCGGGCAGTCGGCGCAGGCGGGTGGCCTCGTCTTCGTCGGCTACCTCGCGCTGATCAGCATCAGCCTCGGCGTGTTGAACCTCCTTCCCGTGCCGCTGTTGGATGGGGGGCATTTGCTGTATTATTTCGCCGAAATCGTCAAGGGCAGTCCTGTCTCCGACCGCGCGTTCGAGGTCGGCCAGCGCATCGGCATGGCCGTGCTGGCGATGCTGATGACGCTGGCGCTTTTCAATGACCTCACCCGCCTGTTCTGACTCCCGTCGATCGTCGAAGCGCTTCCCGCGGCGCAGGGGCCTCTTCGTCGCGCTGCTGGCCGCGCTTTCGGCCACGGCCCATGCGTTCGAGCCCTTCGTCATCAAGGACATCCGGGTCGAGGGCGTCCAGCGCACCGAGGCGGGAACGGTGTTCTCGTACCTGCCGGTGAAGGTCGGCGACAGGCTCGACGACGAGAAGGCCTCGCAATCGGTCAAGGCGCTGTTCGCGACCGGCTTCTTCCGCGACGTGCGGCTCGAGGTCCAGGATGGCGTGCTGATCGTGGTGGTGCAGGAGCGCCCCACGATCAGCCGGATCGACCTTTCCGGCAACAAGGAGTTCGACACCGACACGCTCAAGAAGGCGCTGAAGGACATCGGCCTCGCCGAAGCGCGCATCTTCGACCGCTCGGCGCTCGAGCGAGCCGAGCAGGAGATCAAGCGCCAGTACATCTCCCGCGGCCGCTACGGCGCGAGCGTCACGACCACGGTGACGCCACAGGATCGCAACCGCGTCGCGATCAACATCACGATGCAGGAGGGCGAGGCGGCCAAGATCGCCCGCATCAACATCATCGGCGCGCAGGCGTTCAGCGAGAAGGAGCTGCTCGGCGAGATGCAGCTGACGACGCCGGGTTGGACGACCTGGTACACCAAGAACGACCAGTACTCGAAGCAGAAGCTGACCGCCGATCTCGAGAAGATCCGCAGCTTCTACCAGAACCGCGGCTACCTCGAGTTCAACGTCGAATCCACGCAGGTGTCGATCACGCCGGACAAGGAAGACATCTACATCACGGTCAACATCTTCGAGGGCGCGCAGTTCAAGGTCGGCGACGTGCGCCTCGCCGGCGACCTGATGGTGCCGGAGGCAGACCTGCGCCAGCTGCTCCAGCTCAAGCCCGGCGACGTCTACTCGCGCGAGAAGTTGCAGCGGACCGCCAAGGACATCAGCGACCGGCTGGGGGCGGAAGGGTTCGCGTTCGCGAACGTCAACGCGGTTCCCGAGATCGACCAGCAGAACAAGGTCGCGGCGTTCACGATACTGGTCGACTCGGGGCGGCGCGTCTACATCCGCCGGATCAACATCAGCGGCAATGCGCGGACGAAGGACGAGGTGATCCGGCGCGAGATGCGGCAGCTCGAGTCGGCCTGGTACGACGGGCCGCGGATCGAGCGCTCGAAGGTCCGCATCCGGCGCCTCGGGTACTTCGACGATGTCAACATCGAAACCCCGCCGGTCGCGGGCACGACCGACCAGGCCGACGTCGACGTGACCGTCGTCGAGCGCAACACCGGCTCCATCAACGCCGGCCTCGGCTACTCGAGCTCGGACGGGGTCGTGCTCAACGCTTCGGTGTCGCAACAGAACATCTTCGGCACCGGCAACGCACTCGTCGCAGCGATCAACACCAGCAAGATCAACCGCAACATCACCGTCGCGTTCACCGAGCCCTACTGGACGGTCGACGGCGTCTCGCGGACCCTCGAGGGCTACTACCGGACCGTCAACCCGACCTCGCTGTCGGTGTCGGCCTACGAGTCGGCGACCTACGGCGCGGCGATCGGCTTCGGGGTGCCGATCACCGAGACCGACAACATCAACGTGGGTTTTCGCGCCGAGCGGACCGACATCACGCTGTACGACAACAGCCCGCCGTCCTACGTTGCCTACGTGGCCGAGTTCGGGCCGACCACCGACAGCTACATCCTCTCGGCAGGATGGTCGCGCGACACCCGCAATGACGTGCTCTATCCCACCATGGGTCGCCTGCAGAGCCTGCTGGGCGAGGTGGGGCTCCCGTTCGGCGACGTTTCGTACTACAAGGTCAACTACCTGCAGCAGAACTTCTACTCGGTCTGGCGCGACCTCGTCGTCATGCTGCGCGCCGACCTGGGCTACGCCGATGGCACATCCGGCAATCCGCTGCCGTTCTTCAAGGTCTTCTACGCCGGCGGCGTCGGCTCGGTCCGCGGCTACGAGACGGCGTCACTCGGCCCGCGCGACATCTTCAACAACTCGATCGGCGGCAAGCGCAAGATCGTCGGCAACATCGAGGCGTTCTACCCGCTGCTCAAGGGTGACAAGTCGGTGCGCTTTTCCGTCTTCACCGATGCCGGGCAGATCTACGCGCTGGGCACGCAGCCCCAGTACGAGTCGTTCCGCTACTCGATGGGCGTCGGGCTCGCCTGGAATTCCCCGGTCGGTCCGCTCAAGTTCAGCTATGCTGTGCCGATCAACGAGCAGCCCGGCGATCGGCTCCAGAAGTTCCAGTTCCAGGTCGGCTCGGTATTCTGACCAACGCCAACAGCGCAGGAGAGCAACGTGTCCAGCCGTTTTCGCACCGCCACAGTCCTGGCCCTATTTGCCGCCGTGTCCGTCGTCGGCGGCGCCGCGACCGCGCAGGTGGCGGACATCCGGGTCGGCTTCGTCAACACCGAGCGCCTGTTCCGCGAGGCCGCCCCCGCGAAACGCGCGCAGCAGAAGCTCGAGCGCGAGTTCGCGACCCGCGACGGCGAGATCCAGAAGCTCTCGAAGCAGGTGCAGTCGCTGCAGTCTTCGCTGGAGAGGGACGGCGCGACGATGGCAGATGCCGAGCGGCGCAACCGCGAACGCGACCTCGCCAACCTCACGCGCGACCTGCAGCGCTCGCAGCGCGAGTTCCGCGAGGATCTCAACCTGCGCCGCAACGAGGAACTCTCCAGCGTGCAGGAGCGCGCCAACAAGGTGATCCAGCAGATCGCCGAGGCCGAGAAGTACGACCTCATCGTCCAGGATCCGGTGGTCTATGCGAGCCAGCGCATCGACATCACCGAAAAGGTGATCAAGGCGCTGGCCGACAAGTAGCGGGGGCGGCGCCGCCCGCCCGCCGATCGCCATGGCGCCACCCGCCACCGCCGCACCTGGCCGTACGCTCGTCGAGCTGGCCGCGCTGACCGGTGCGCGCGTCGAAGGCGACGGCAGCGTGCGCGTCGAGCGCGTGGCGACGCTGACTGCCGCGGCGCCGGCGTCGATCGCGTTCCTCGCGAACCCCAAGTACCGCAGCCAGCTCGCCGGGACGCGCGCCACGGCGGTGATCCTCGCCCCGCCGCTCGCTGCGGCGACCACGCTCCCCCGGCTGCTCGCAGCCAACCCCTATGCGTTGTACGCCCGCATCGCGCAGATCCTGCATCCGCCAGCCGTCGAAGCGGCCGGAGTCCATCCGACCGCCGTGGTCGAGGCGGGCGCCCAGGTCGCTGCGTCGGCAACGGTCGGGCCGGGCGCCTGGGTCGCCGCCGGCGCGGTGATCGGCGAACGGGCGAGGATCGGCGCCGGCTCCACGGTTGGCGCCGGCAGCACGATCGGCGCCGACACGCTGCTCCATCCCCGCGTCAGCGTCTACCACGGCTGCCGGATCGGCCCGCGCTGCATCCTGCACAGCGGTGTGGTCGTCGGCGCCGACGGCTTCGGCATGGCCGAGGACGCCGGGCGCTGGATCAAGATCCCGCAGGTCGGCGGGGTGACGATCGGTGCCGACGTCGAGATCGGCGCCAACACGACGATCGACCGCGGCGCCATCGACGACACGGTGATCGAGGACGACGTCAAGCTCGACAACCAGATCCAGGTCGCGCACAACTGCCGGATCGGCGCGCACACCGCGATCGCGGGCTGCGTCGGCATGGCCGGCAGCACGACCATCGGGCGCAACTGCAAGATCGGCGGCGCGGCGATGATCAGCGGCCACCTCGACATTCCCGACGGCACGGTCATCTCGGGCGGCACGCTGGTCCCGTCGTCGATCGCCGAGGCGGGCGTCTACACGTCGGTCTTTCCGCTGCTGACCCACCGCGAGTGGCGGCACGTCGCGTCGGAGTTGCGGCAGCTGCGCACGCTTGCGCGGCGGCTGCGCGCCCTCGAGCACCCACAACCACGACAGGCGGCGCCGAAGCCGCCGCAGGAGGATCAGGCATGACGACCAACGGACCCGGCGCGATGGACATCGTCGAGATCATGCGGTACCTGCCGCACCGCTATCCGTTCCTGCTGGTCGATCGCGTCTTCGAGACCGACGGCCAGCAGTTCATCCGGGGGATGAAGAACGTCTCGATGAACGAGCCGTTCTTCCAGGGGCACTTTCCGGGCTTTCCGCTGATGCCGGGCGTGCTGGTCATCGAGGCGCTGGCGCAGATCACCTCGATCCTGGCGTGGAAGATCTTCGACACCACGCCCGACGGCGGCCAGCTGATCGTCTTCGCCGGGATCGACAACGCGCGCTTTCGCCGCCAGGTCGTGCCCGGCGACACGCTGCTGCTCGAGGGCCGCCTCGTCCGGCTGGTGCGCGGCATCGGCAAGTTCGAGGTCCGTGCCCGCGTCGGTGACGAGATGGCAGCCGAGGCGTCGCTGCTCGCCGCGCTGCGGCCGAACCCCGCCGCGGCGAAGGGCTCCTGACGATGGCGCGCATCCATCCGTCGGCGCTGGTCGACCCGCAGGCCGAACTCGCCGCCGACGTCGACGTCGGCGCTTTTGCGATCGTCGGCCCGGAGGTCGTCATCGGCGCCGGCACGGTGATCGCCGCGCACGCGATGGTCACCGGGCGCACGACGCTGGGAGCGCGCAACCGGATCTTCCCGTTCGTCACCATCGGCGACATCCCGCAGGACCGCAAGTACGGCGGCGAGCCGACGGCGACCGCAATCGGCGACGACAACGTGATCCGCGAGTACACGTCGATCCACGCCGGCACGGCGCAGGACCGCGGCGTGACGACGATCGGCAGCGGCAACTGGCTGCTCGCCTACACCCACATCGCGCACGACTGCGTCGTCGGCAGCAACACCACGTTCTCGAACAGCGCGCAGCTCGCCGGGCACGTCGTCATCGAGGACTGGGTGACGATGGGCGGGTTCACCGGTGTTCACCAGTTCTGCCGCGTCGGCGCGCACGCGATGATCGCCGCGGGATCGATCGTGCTCCAGGACGTCCCGCCTTTCGTCACCGCGGCCGGCTACCCGGCCAAGCCGCACGGGACCAACAACGAGGGGCTGCGCCGCCGCGGGTTCTCGGGCGAGGACATCCTCGCGGTCCGGCGCGCGTACAAGACCCTCTACCGCGAGAACCTGTCGCTCGACGAGGCGCGGACGCAGCTCGCTGCTTCCGCGGCCCTGCAGCCGCTGCTTGCGCCGCTGGTGGAGTTCCTCGGGCAGGCAGGGCGCGGCATCATCCGCTAGCGCGACCGGATGGCGGAAACCACCGCGGCGACGCGACCACCGACCATCGGCATCGTCGCCGGGGAGGCCTCGGGCGACGCGCTGGCGGCGACGCTGATCGAGGGCGTGCGCGCCCGGCGCCCGGGCGTGCGTTTCGTCGGTGTCGCCGGACCACGGATGCAGGCGGCCGGCTGCGAGGCGTGGTACCCGCTGGAGGCGCTGTCGGTCCGCGGATTCGTCGAGGTCGTCGGCCGGCTGCCCGAGCTCGTCGCGATCCGCCGCGCGCTCGCGTCGCGCCTCGTTGCGGCGAGGGTGCCGGTGTTCGTCGGCGTCGACGCCCCGGACTTCAACCTCGGCCTCGAGGCGCGGCTCAAGCGCCAGGGCGTGCGCACCGTGCACTTCGTGAGCCCGTCGGTCTGGGCATGGCGGCGCGAGCGCGTCGCGCGCATCGGTCGGTCGGTCGACCGGATGCTCGCACTGTTCCCGTTCGAGCCGCCGATCTACGCCGGGGCCGGCGTGCCGGTGACCTTCGTCGGGCATCCGATGGCGCAGCACGCGGCGACCGCTTCGTCGCGGCGGCTCGCCCGCGAGCAGCTGCGGCTGGGGCTCGCGCAGCCGGTGTTCGCGCTGCTGCCGGGCAGCCGCGCGTCGGAGCTCGACATGCACGGCGACCTTCTGCTCGACACCGCGGTGCTGGTGCGTGCGGCGCGTCCCGACGCCTGCTTCCTCGTCCCGCTGTCGACGCGCCCGACGCGCGACCGCTTCGAGGCCGCGATTCATCGCCGCGGCCTCGCCGACCTGCCGCTGACGATCCTCTACGGCCACGCGAGCGCCGCGCTGCGCGCTGCCGACGTCGGTGTCGTCGCTTCCGGGACGGCGACGCTGGAGGCGGCGCTCGCGCGCTGCCCGCACCTGATCTTCTACCGGGTCGCCGCGCTGTCGGCGTGGATCGTCCGCCGCAAGCTGCTGCTGCCCTGGGTCGGCCTGCCGAACGTGCTCGCCGGTGCCTTCGTCGTGCCGGAGTTCCTGCAGGAGCAGGCGACCGCGGCGAACCTCGCGCAGGCGGCGCTCAACCTTTTCGACGACACGGTGACGCGCCGGCGCCAGGAGGCGCTGTTCGCCGGATTCGCCGGCGCGCTGACGGCGGACACCGCCGCGCTCGCCGCCGAAGCGGTCGGCGCCGAGCTCGCGCGGGCCGGCGCGTGAAGGCGCCGGTTCCTCGCCAGGACGACCGGCGCAGCGCGCGGCTCGCGGACACGACCGGGCGCCTGATTGCCGGAATCGACGAGGCAGGGCGCGGGCCACTCGCCGGACCGGTGGTCGCCGCCGCGGTGATCCTCGATCCGGCGCGTCCCATCGCCGGGCTGCGCGACTCCAAGCTTCTGTCGGCGCCGCGGCGCGAGGAACTGGCCGCATTGATCCGCGAGCGCGCGCTGGCGTGGGCGATCGCCGACGCCGACGTCGCCGAGATCGACGCGCTCAACATCCTCGAGGCCACGCTGCTGGCCATGCGGCGCGCCTGCGACCGGCTTGCCCCGGCGCCGGACGAGGCGCTGGTCGACGGCAACCGCTGTCCCGTGCTCGGCTGCGCCGTCCGCGCGATCGTCAGGGGCGACCGCGACGTGCCGGCGATCTCAGCGGCGTCGATCCTCGCCAAGACCGCGCGCGACGCGCTG